>JAEESA010000174.1 GCA_016286115.1 Lachnospiraceae bacterium | reverse complement strand
TTCCACCTTCTTCACTTCATCGGTCAGCAGAACGATGGGCTCCACCAGCGTCTTTGACAGCCGCAGTGCGAAGACCGCGACCAAAATGCCCACGCCGATCACCGTAAGCAGCATGATCACATACGTCGACTGCAGAATACCGTCCACGGTCTTGGATTCATTCTCATATTCAAATTCCATAGATGCGGACAAGCGATACACCGGTGTCAGCATCTCTTCCAAAGGAACCGCCATCATAAACGACCAGTTGACGGAGGACATGGGCGCATAGGCGATCAGGCATTCCGAATTGCCGATCACGGCCGTTCCGACATTCTTGCCGCCGGCGATCGCCCCGGCAACAAGCACCTTCAAATCTTCGTTGTCCGTCTGCAGCAGGTCGGTTCCTTCATCAAAGGTACTGTCCGATATCGAGGATGAGGTGGAATGAAAGATCACCTGACCATCTCCGTTCACAATGAACGAAAAGCCTTCATTACCGATCGTTCCCGTGGTAACCGCCTTTTCGATATCATCCAGATAGATCCCGGCAGCGCATACACCGGCGATCTTATCCTTTCTGTAGATCGGGGCGCCATAGCTTATGGTAGCGCGGCCGGTGTCCACATCCGCAAAAATCTTTGTGAACGTGCCTGTTCCCGCCTCCATTGGCTCCACATACCAGGGTCTTTCAAAGGAGTTGAAGCGAAGCACTTCATTACGATCAGAATAATACTCTTCCTTCATCGCCTCGGTTCCGAGATATAGCCCGTTCTCCATCGCGATGTAATTTGTCGACATGGCCGGGAAGCTGTCATTGACCGTGACCATGGCCTCCCTCAGATTACAGAGCAAAGCCAGGTCATCCGCTACCGCAGGGTCATTGGGATCCACTCCGTCCGCGTATGCGGCCAGACAGATCGTCGATCCCATGTCAAGAGGCCCGAGTTCGTTCAGCGCATCGGGCTTATAACGCCCGGGGTAGGAAAGAATATTCGTAGCCTGCCCCGCGAGCGACTCGACCGCCGAAGCAAAACTTTCCATCTTATCATTTGCGTATTCCGCCTTGTTTTCAGCAAGTTTTCCAAGTGATTCGGTCATCTGCCCGGTCATGGCCGCTGAGGAAAGATCCTGCAGCATCGCCCCGGATTCCTCATTCCCCTGAATGATAAGGTCATCTACTCTCAGCATCTGCACCAGCATAAGACCTTCCGAAACCAGAAGCGACATGATCGCGATCCAGACCATTGTACGAAATACTTTTCTTCTCATAATCCAGCAATACTCCTCCGACTTATGTACTTCGGATATATAAATTGGCACACTATGATTTATTATCTCACAATACTGCCACAAGTGCAATAAAGAGTGGTATTTTTCGGTATTATCCCTGATTCAGAATGCAGCGGAAGGCGATGCGGCCCTCGTTCCAGGAAACCCTGATCCGGCCGTCGTAATCCTGGCAGATCGACTCCGCCATGGAAAGGCCGATGCCGTATCCCTCTTTTTCCGTATTGTGGGACCGGTCTCCCCGGTAAAACCGTTCAAAGAACTGGTCATAATCCACGCCCTTCCCTTCGGCAAAGGAATTGGTCACGGTAAGGCGCAGCGCCCGGTTCTTCTTCAACAGCGAAACCGACACCTCGCCTTTCGGATCACAGTATTTGATCGCATTGTCCACAAGAAGGGAGGTAAGCGTACGGATCTGCCCTTCATCCGCCGAAAAAAGGATCTCTTCGGGAACATCGATCAGCAGCGTCTTCTCTTCCTGCTCCGCGACCGGCTGAAAGTTTTGCGCCGTTTCCTTCACAGCGGCCGAAACATTGAGCTGTGTTCTTTCCCCCTGCATATCCCGTTCCGAAGCGCGCGAGATCATGACAAGGTTCTGGATCAGCCCTGTCAGCCGGTCCAATTGGCGCATATTGGAGTCCGTCCACTCATTCGATCCCTGGCTCATCTCCATCAGCTCCGTGTTGGCGCGGATCACCGCCAGCGGCGTTTTCAGTTCATGGCTTGCATTGGTGATAAATTCCTTCTGCAGCTCCGCGCTGCGGATCTCCGGTTTCAGGAGCTTTCCTGCCAGAAGGTTCAGAATGATATAAGAAACCGCCATTCCAAGCGCCACAAGGATCATGGCGATCAGAAGCAGCCGCTTCGTTACCGCGATCTGGGCAGCGCAGTCCAGGCAGACCACGATCTTGCCGCCTCTTTCGGTATTATCGACAAGATAATAAAAATCGTCAAAACGGCCAAACGGAAGCGCTCCCTCCGTCGCATAGCGTGCGAATTCCTCCGCCACGTCCGCATCCACGGAAGCGATATGGCTTAAGATCACGTTTTCCGTTTCCCCGTTTTCATCAAAGCTCACTGCAAAATAACGTGTGGAATAAAAGAAATCCGGAGAGTCATAGTTTACCTCGAGCCCAAGGATATCCTGCACGATCTCCCGCACATCCTCCGGCGAATCCACATCAAAAATACGTCTTGCGATATCCAGCCGTTTTTTTTGTATCCTTCCCTCATTTTCCGGAAGAAGCCCCTCATTTTCGGCAATATAGGAAAGCGTATTTCGGATCTCGGATCTGGTCAGGACAAAATTGCTGATACAGATGAAGCCGCTGATCAGCATCATCACGATAAAAAAGGAGGTCATCGCTGTCACAATGAATTTTCTTTTCAGCTTACGAAGGCCCCGTTCTGTCAATTTTTCCCCTCCATCAGTTGAAAGCCCTTCTCCCGGTCCCCGGTCACCTCGACCACGGAGCCGATCGAAAAGAGCTTCTGCCGCAGATAGTTGATATAAAGAAGAACCGTCTCCTCTCCGGCTTCCTCATCCTTCCAGATCTGTTCGATAAAATGCGCCGGAGTCAGCGCTTCTTTACTGTGCCGGATCAGAAACTGCATACATTCCCATTCCTTAACGGAAAGCACGACCGTATTGTCAGCTTCCATTTCAAGGCTCTCCTGCCTTAGCTTCAGGTCCGAAAACGTCAGGGTTTTATTCCCGAAGGGCTGCGTCCGCCTGGTCAGCGCCTTCACCCTGGCTAATAGTTCCTTCATCGCAAACGGTTTGCTGAGGTAATCATCCGCGCCGGCTTCCAGCCCGTTCACCCGGTCGTCCACCTCGCTCTTTGCCGTCAGCAGCAGGACCGGGGTCTGGGTCCCCTTTTCCCGCAGCTCCTTCAGCGCAGTGATCCCGTCTTTTTTCGGCATCATGATATCGAGGATGATGCAGTCAAAACCGTCTTCCTCGGTTTTTTGGACCGCCTCCTCCCCGTCAAATACCCCGCACACCTCATACCCCTGCATTTGGAGCATGGTGCAAACGGCTTTATTCAGATCAACCGTGTCTTCCGCAAGTAATATTTTCATGGTTATAACTCATCGATCATATCTTTTAAGGTCTGCATGGAAAGGTCCGTGGAGGCAAGCTCATCCGCGCATCTTTTCAGCTCTTTTACAATAAGATCCGTATTCGCTCCCAATTCTTTTTTATATTTCATGTGGTGTTCGAGCGCCGCCCACGTATCCATCGATATGGTTCTCAGCTGAACCTCCGCATAAAATTTCCCCTGCAGCTGCAGGATCAAGTGAAGGCTCCGGTATCCGTTTTCCTTCGCCTTTCGGATATAGTCTTTTTCCCGGATGATCTCCACATCCGGAAAGGCCTCCAGATAGTCCCTGACGCGGTATACGTCCTTGACAAAGCCGCAGACGATCCGAAACCCGAGCGCATCACGCACTTCAAAAAGAGCGGACTCCGCCGTCTCGGGGAGCCCTTTCTTCCTGAGTTTCTCGCGCATGCTGTCATCCGCCTTGATCCTGGAAAGACAGTGTTCCACCGGATCACTGCCTAACCGCTCTTTTAATTCCTCTCTCATGGCCTCGATCCGTCCGGTAATATCCTTTTGGATCGAAAGAAGGTCATTTAAGTATTCGCCGTAAATGCTTTCCATAAAGTGTGTTTACACTACTCCTGTTCTTTTGCTACAAGCTTATACACAATGGCTGCAAGCGCCGCGCCAATGAAGGGCCCGACGATAAACACCCAGACCTGTGCAATATTTGACGGATCCGTCATCAAGCCATAAATCACAGCCGGAGCCAGGCTTCTGGCCGGGTTCACGGAAGTCCCGGTCAGCGGGATCCCGATGATATGCACCGCCGTCAGCGTCAGACCGATCACAATGCCGGCTACCGACCCCATCTTCTCATTCGCAGTCACGTTCAGGATCACCAGCAGGAAAATAAAGGTCAGAACGATCTCCGTGACCAGCGCGCCGATCATGGACGTGCCCGCATAGGAAGTGTCGCCATACCCGTTGGCGCCGAGTCCGGTATGAAGAACCCCGAGATTAAGGCTTTGCTCAGAGATCAGCGCCACCAGGCCGGTGCCTGCAAACGCGCCGAGGATCTGCGCCACCAGATACATGAAAAACTCTCCCACCCAGATCCTGCCGTCGATCAGCATTGCGAGCGACACCGCCGGATTGATGTGGCAGCCCGAAACGTTGCCGATCGCATAGATCATGGCCATCAACGCAAGGCCGAACGCAAAGGAAATGCCGAGGATCCCGAGCGTCCCTTCGATCCCTTCGGTCACAACCGCCGCGCCGCAGCCGACGAAAACCAGCACCATGGTCCCGATAAATTCCGCAATGAATTTTCTCATAACACATACCTCCTTACACAATTTGTTTAAATTATAATGATACTCTCGTGTTTTGCAAGGTTCTTGGTTATTGTTCGCCCCTTTCAGTTGTTGAAAGATCCATTTACATTGAGGCTCCCCTGGCACTTGGATTCTTATGCGTTTCGATGTATACTTGCGGTATGAAGACGAAAAAACGAAAAAAAACAATCCTGATCATTGTACTTTCGGTCATCGCGGCCCTGGTCGTCATCGATATCATCGGCGCGAACATTCTGATCAATGCCCTGCTCGTGCCCTCTTTTATGAAAAAGCTGGACGACTACGAGCGCGTCACGCAGCAGAGCCTGGACGAGCAGGTACATACGGATGATATCATGTCAAACCGCGAGCTTCTTGCGCAGGAAGCAAAGGAGTTCGTCGAGACGCATGAAAAATACTTCCTTACCGCGACCTCAACCGACGGGTACGAGCTCATTGCCGAGGAATTTCTGCAGGATGACGACAGCCATCTCTACGTCCTTCTGATCCATGGCTATATGGCGAAGAAGGAGGATATGGAGGTTTTTGCGCCCGCATATTATGAAAAAGGCTATAACATCCTGATCCCGGATTTAAGGTGCCAGGGCGAAAGCGACGGAGATTTCATCGGCATGGGCTACACGGACAGCAAGGACTGCCTTCTGTGGCTGGATGAGATCCTGACACGCGATCCTGACGCCGAGATCGCGATCCACGGCCAGTCCATGGGCGCCGCGACCACCCTCCAATTGTCCGTAAAAAAAGAACTGCCGGAGAACGTATTTGCCTGCGTCTCCGACTGTTCCTTTATTTCTGCAAAACATATGGCAGCAGAAAAGATCTGGGCCTGGTTTCACATCCCTCCGCATCCGCTGCTTGAGACTGCGGAGCTCTTCCTGCTGCTGCGCGGAGGCTATCCCCTCAGTGACGCCGCCCCGCTGAAATATATGCCGGAAGCGTTTCTTCCGACCCTTTTCATCCACGGGACCGATGACAAGTTCGTCTCCGTCGACCAGGGCTATTCTCTGTACGCAGCCTCCACGGCGCCGGACAAAGAACTCATGATCGTGGAAGGCGCCGGCCACGCCCAGTCACTGGAAAAAGATCCGGCTGCCTATTTCGAAAAAGTATTTTCCTATCTGGATCGTCACAGAACCCGCTGAAGGAAGCTTTCCACCTCATCCTTCGTCGGCATCACGGAAAGAGCGCCGCGCCGTGTCGTAATGATCGACGCCGCGGCGTTCGCAAAGGTGAGCACCTTTTCCAGCTCCTCTTCACTCCAGCCCGTTACACCCCCGTGCTCTAAGCAGCCATTCAAAGCGCAGGCCATGAAGGTATCCCCCGCGCCCGTCGTTTCGATCGTGTCGGGGTTCTTAAAGCCGGCGCGTTTCACTTTCTTCCCTTCGCATAACACCATGCTGCCGTCCGGGCCAAGCGTCGCAAACACGATTGGGATCCTCCATTTTTCAATGATCACTTCAAGCCCCTCTTCAATATCCTCTTTTCCGGTCAAAAATGTGATCTCATTGTCAGAGATCTTTAAAATATCGCAATGCTCCAGGCCATAACGGATCTTGTCCTTTGCCTTTTCTTCCGTGCTCCATAAGGGCGCGCGGTAATTGGGGTCAAAAGACAGAAGGCACCCCGCCTCCTTCGCGATCGCGATCGCCGTGCGGGTCGCTTCATCCGCGGGCTCCCCGGTCATCGAAAGCGTGCCGAAATGAAAGATCTTCGCTTCTCTGATCTTCTTCTCCACCTTACGCACATCCAGGGGCGAGATCCGTACATCCGCTCCGGGCTTCCGATAAAAGGAAAAATCCCGGTCGCCGTTCGGGAAGGTCTGCACAAAGGCGAGCGTTGTCGGGATCTCCTCATCCCAAACCAGCCCTTCCAGGTCGATTTCCTCCTTTTCCGCCCTCTCTTTAAGGAAGTTCCCGAACATATCCCGTCCAACTTTGCTGATCAGCGCAGTCTTTTTCCCGAGCTTCTGCAGCATGGACAGCACATTGCAGGGTGCGCCGCCGGGGTTTGCTTCAAACATGGGATTCCCCTGCGCGCTCACATCATTCTTCGTAAAATCGATCAGCAGCTCCCCCAACGCCGTTACATCCAGACTTTTTTCCGCCATTTTCCTTCTCCTTTCAGAATTATAGATTTTTATTTCAGCAGTTTCCCGATCCCTTCCACGACGTCGGCCACCGCGTTCCCGGTCCGGCTCTCATTTGCGAGTTCCTTGACGAGCGGCACCCGGTCCGTGATGATATTATCCACGTCGTGATCGATCATTCTTATGATATTGTCTTCATTATTTACGGTCCACACCCAGACCTGCTTTCCATCGTTATGGATCGCGCTGACCATCGATTCCGTGACAAAGG
>JAEESA010000173.1 GCA_016286115.1 Lachnospiraceae bacterium | reverse complement strand
GCGTAATGCTGGCAGGCTGCGGGAACGCAGCTTCAAATACCGGTACGGCTCCCGCGCCGGAAAGCGCGCAAACGCAAAGCGGCGTTTCTTCATCCGACAATACGGCGGATCAAAGCGCCAAAACAGAAGGCTCCGAAGCTGCCAAAACCACTGTAGAAGAAAAAGCTCCTGTGGAAGTCAGTGACGTAGTGCTTCCAAAGAGCGAAGGCGGCAACCCCATTATCCAACTGAAGGATGAGCAGGGGCGGTGGATCTACGGCGGCGATCCCGCGGTGTATGTGGACGGGGATACCGCATATCTTTATACCGGGCATGACATGTCCACGGACGTGGAAGTTTCGGAAGCCGCCTATCACATTCCGGAGTATTTCTGCTACTCTTCCACCGATCTTCTGAACTGGAAACCGGAAGGCGTTGTCATGCATATGAAAGACGTCTCCTGGGCGAAGGATCACATCAGCGCCTGGGCGAGCCAGGTCATCAAGCACGACGACAAATACTATCTCTATTTCTGTTCCTGGGATAAGACCGGAGGCGGAAAACAGTCCATCGGTGTAGCTGTCTCGGACAGCCCGACAGGGCCGTTTGTAGATATCGGCGAGCCGCTTGTGATGGGCGTTCTTACCAAGCCCCAGACCTCTGCCTGGAACGATATCGACCCGACCGTATGGGTGGAGACCGATGAAGAAGGCGTTGAGCACCGTTATCTTGCCTGGGGGAACGCTTTATTCTATATCTGTGAACTGAATCCCGATATGGTCTCGGTCACGGACCAGAATGGGGACGGGAAGATCACCTGCGGCGTCAGCCTCGGCGACGCGGATATCCAGAGCTCCCTGAAAGGGCTTTTAAGCTACACGGAAGCACCGTGGCTGTATCGCAGGTCTGATGAAAACGGCCAGTACTACGGCGATTACTATCTCTTCTACGCGTCCGGCTGGAGAGAATCCATGGCCTATTCCACGACCACGGACCTCATTAACGGCACCTGGGAAAACTCCAATGTGTTCATGCTCCCGAGCGCGACCTGTAACACGAACCACGAAGCCATCTTCGATTTCAAAGGCAAGACCTATATGATGTACCATGACGGCGCCCAGCCCGGAGGCAATGGCTACCGTCGCAGCGCCTGCCTGCAGGAGCTTATCTTTAACGAAGACGGCAGCATCTCCATGATGGAAGAATCCGCATCCGGCCTCGGCGGAACCATTTCCACGATCTGGCACAAAGGAGAAGTTGTGTGCCACGCGCCCTTTGACAACTCGGTGGCAGACGCCGATTATCCTTATCTTGACATCGCAGTCGGCATGGGGCTTTCTGATCAGGAAAAGGACAGCCAATGGGTCATCGTGCAGGGCAAAGCCGACGAAACGGATGAAACGCTCGTTTCAATCCAGTCGGAAAACAAGACCGGCCTGTATCTGACCGTTACAGAAGAAAATGAAGTCGTTCTGGCACAGGATATCGACGCCTCCGAAGATACTGCCATCGCGCAGACCTTCCGCAGCGTCACTGCTCTTGACGGCACCGAAGGGGCCTGTTCCTTCCGTTCCATGAAAGACGAAAAGATGTATCTCACCATAGCAGCGGATGGCGTTCTCACCCTTTCGGACGGGAGCGACGCAGCCGCGGCGACATTTACTGTAGAGTGATTTCTATATACGCAAAAGCCCGCAGGTTCTTCCGGCGGGCTTTTTTTCATTCTTATTTCTTATTCTTCAGGAAATTCAAACAGCTGATTTTCCATCGTAATATCCACGACGCGGTCCGTATAGGCTTTGTTCGCGGTCCGGCTCTTAAACCGCCGGATCGCGTCCCAGTCCTGCCACATATGCATCGGGAATACGTGATCCGACATCACGTGTTTCATGAAATGATCCATGCCGAGGAACATGTGCTGTTTTAACCGCGGATCTAAGACCACAAACGCGTAGTTGATGATCTTCTCTTCCATCCACTTCACTTCACGCTGATAGTCCCGCGCTACCTTCCCATTGACAAGGTCTCCCGCGCCTTCCCATTTCCACCAGTTCAGATCACCCGCGTGGTAGATCGTCTTTCCGTTCGTCTCGACATAAAACGCCACCCCGGCGTCTGTCGACCGGAAACAATGGATCTTCATATCATCGACTTCCGGGTTGTCCCAGGGATTCACATACTTGATCTTACTCTTCAGATCCTCCGGATCCAGCCCATGCTTTTTCATGAAATTCGGCGACATTTTCGTATCCTTGGAAAGGATATAGTGTACCGGCGCCTCCCTGTTCATGGGCTTTAAAATGTCCATGTCAAAATGGTCTTTATGCTTATGGCTCGCAAAGAAATAAAGGCGCTTGTCCGTCGGAAACTCCGGCAGTTCCCCCGTAAACGGAATGTCCGTTACCCGATCCTTCCCGAAGTAATCAAAGATCAGGACTTTATCTGCGAACTCAACAGCGAAACTGCTGTGATGGATAAAATAAACGTTGATCATATCCCCGGCTTATCTCCCTTTCTTATGAATATCGGTGATCGCGCACTGGTCTCCGGTGATGGCCACATAAACGTTTTTCGCCTCGTCCAAAATCTTTGTCACACTGCTGATCTTAATCCCGAGATTTTCTGTCTCAATGCTGACCGTACCGTTTTCTTTACGGATCTTCACCGTGCAGTCCAGTCCTTCCTTATTTTTCGACTTCCAGTTTTCCCAGCCTTCGAACGTCTCTGACCGGTCCACCGTCACCGTATTTTCGACATGCTCATCCGAGGTCCAGTCTTCCCCATCCAGCCGCAGAAGAAGGTATTCGCGGAAATCCTTCCCTTCCGGATGCCCATCCGAAGCGGAGAAGATACTGATGTACGGGCAATGCCACACGAGCCGTGCTGAAGGAAGGCTCTTCGTGTGGAAGGTGATCTCCATGTCCTCTTCTACGCAGATGCCGTCTGTCGAATCCGACCGCCACCCGTCAATCTGGACATTCGGGATATCGCCCACAGGGCAGTCCTTGATAAAGCTGACTTCCTCGGCAATACGCGGAATGAGGAACGGATCTGCCTCCTCTTCACTCCTCTCCACCATGATGTTATGGATAAAGCACCGCTCTCCGCCGATGGAAATATAGGAGAACCGGGCGGAATCAGGCAGGGCCAGAATGATCCGGATCGTCCGATCCTCATCAGAGGCTCTGACCATCAGATGATCCCGGATCCTTACCGCTTCCACCACATATCTCTGGCCGGGCTCCTCTTCTCCTGGCCGCACGGCTTCCAGAAGAGATTCATGCTCAAATACCGTGATATCGCTCTTTCTGATCTTGCCCTCTACCACCTGCCCGTCCAAACGGATCCTGGCGTACTCAAAATACAGAAGGTTCTTATTCTCCTCCTCGCCCGGATGAACCTTCTCATCCAATGAGTCAAAGATGATCAGGGACGGCAGGCTTTCTTCCTTCGGCACGCCGTCGTCCGGATGGCTGCAGAGATGGATCTTCGTGACATTCTTCGTAAGGGCAATGCCGTCGGTACAGTCATTATAAATACTGTCGCACCGAAGGCTCGTGTTCGCAGCAATATTCGCACCGGTTTCCGTTTCCTGCATCCTGTATTCGGTATCAAGGTCGATCATGTGGATCATGATCTTTGCAAAGCCGGGATCAAACTGCGTACCGATCCCCTTTACGATCTCTTCCCGCACGATATGCTGCGGAATGGCGTTACGATAGCTCCTGTTGGAGGTCATCGCGTCATAGGCATCCGCAACGGCAATGATCCGCGCGATCTCGGGGATCTCCTCTCCCTTAAGGCCCTCGGGATAGCCTCGGCCGTTCATGCGCTCATGGTGATAGCGCGCTCCGATGGATAGCCAGGGGGATTTTTTGATACTGGACAAAATCTGCCCGCCGACGACCGGATGCTGCTTGATCTGCATAAACTCCTCATCCGTAAGCCTTCCCTTTTTCGAAAGGATTTCAATGGGCACGCCGATCTTACCAACGTCATGAAGAAGTGCGGAAAAGTACACCTTTTCGCACTCTTCATTGGACATCCCCGCCTCCTGCGCGATCTTCATCGAGTACTCCGCGACACGCCGGGAATGGCCGTTTGTATATTTATCCTTGGCGTCAATAGCGCTCGCCAGAGCTTCCGCTGTCTGTTCGAACTGGTCATGCGCTTCCTTCTGTTTTGCCTCCAGGATCCGCATCTTGGTATGAATGTAGAACCTTACGATCAGCATCAGGAGTATGCCGCCCGCCAGGATCGCGACGATGAAAAACCAGGGCTGCTCATAGAACGCCTTTTCCTTCACGATCGTGACGGCAACATCCTTATTTCCCCTGCCCATGGAATCCATGATATTCATGGCAAACGTATACGAACCGCCGCTCAGGTTCGTATAGTCCACAGGGCCCAATTCACTGCGGTTCACCGTAGTGGCCTGGCGGTCAAAGCCCAGCAGCGCATAGCTCACTTTCGGATCATTCAGCGAGTAGTTATATACAAAGCCCTGTACCGTAAGTTTTTGGGTGTTCGACGGAATAGTGATCGACCCGTCTTCACCCGGATAGATCACCGTGTCATCCGCCTGCACAAAGGGGATCGCTGCTTTCAGCTCCGCAACATCTTCATACTGTTCTTCGATATTGACCTTGCAGACCCCCGTGCTTCCGGAGATATAAAGTTCTCCCTCCTCCGTCAGTTCGCTGAAGGAATTAGCCGTGGCAAGGCAGGAAAGACCATTCGCCTTTCCGTAATGCACCGGGTTGATCTCCCCGTTGGCAACGAGTTCCTCCGCCGGGCAAACATAGATTCCGTTGCTGCATAAGACCCATACGTCTCCCTTGCTGTTCTCATACAGGTCAAAGTTATTCGGATACGGGAATTTCCGGATCGTCGTCACCTGATGATCCGGCGTCATATAGGCGATGGAGTTGCCGGTAACGATCCAGATGATGTCCAGCGTCCTATCGTGTTTTAGGCGCATCACAATATCGGAAGACAGGCCGTTTTCCACATTGATCGTTTCCAGGCCGTTTTTGCCGAAAATATAGATTCCGTCCCCGTTACTGCCGAGAATGATCTCGTCGTTCCACCCCTCTTCCACGGTCAGGCTTTCGTCATTTTCGATCCCGTCCTCTTTGCCATAGGAAGCGATGACCTTGTCATTTTTAATAACATTGACCCCGCCCGTGAGCGCAACCAGGATCGAACCGTCCTTACATTCGGAAACGGTACGGATGCTGTCGGAAAGAATGCCGTCGTTTTGCGTAAATATGGTCACTTCTCCATGGTCATAACGAAGAAGGCCCCTGGCGCGCCATGTAGAGATCCAAAGCCGGTCTTTGCTGTCCCGGATGATCGAACGGATGCGGCAGCCCTCGAGAAGTTTGATCAGGTCATATGCTTCCAGGTTTTTCCCTGCCGTGGTCACCGTTTTATTCAGCGGGAACTCCTCAAGAAGCCCGTGTTCACCGAGCACCATCAGCCCCGTATCCGTGCCGATAAAAAGATTACCGTCCAGCATCGCCGTGGAATTCACCACCGCTTCCGGGATGTCAAACCGCTCCGAAAGATCGGAGAACTGATCCGGCACCACCTTCATCACGCCCTGCCGGGTCGAAGTAAACCAAAGGTTCCCCAGATAGTCCGTCATAACATGGCCGACATTGTTATTCATCGGCAGATTATCCAACACGCGGAACTCGCCGTTTTCCAGCACACCGATGCCATTGCCCGCGCAGATCCAGAGCTTCCCGTCGATGTATTCGAGGCTCAAAAGATACCGCAGCGGATCCACATCGATCTTGTCCAGAATATTGAAGCCCGTGTTGGTGTCCACGTAATAAAGCTTATAATCGACCGCTTCCAGATACAGCCTCCCCGGGTGATCCGGATCCGGGAAGAACGCGCCGGCGCCGCCGATGGGATTGTTTTCAACGCTTATGAAATTATAGAGCTTTCCGTCCCGCAGAACAAAGAGATCGCCCATGTTCGTCGTTCCATAGACGTTCCCGTCGCTTCCTGTGCGGAGATAACGCATATCCTCTTCCGCGATCTCCGAATCCTTTACATTCGACAGATTGAAGTCCTTATCGATCAACGTGATCCCGGCCGTCGTGGCGACATAGATCAATCCGTTATCATCCTCGGTGATCGCGCGGGTGTGGCCCGATTTCATGCCATCAAGCTTCCCCCACATCCGTATCTCTCCATGATCCATGACCGCGACGCCGTTGTCATTCATCCCGATCCAAAGCCGCCCCTTACTGTCCACATAAAGGCACTTCACGCTCGTGATCCCGGTGGTGGAATCCATACGTTCAAAGGTATTGCCGTCATAGCGGATCAGGCCGGCGTAGCTCCCGATCCAGATAAAGCCTTCCTCGGTCTCCGCGATCGCATTTGCTTCCGAGGTCGGCAGCCCGTTCGGATTATCATAGATCACTGCCGCAAAGCCTTCGCTCTTCCCGGTAGGGTCAACGGAAAGCGGCTTATTAACAATGCCGCACGAATTCAGTTCGCCGAAATCCGGCGCAGCAAACGTAAGCTCTGCGCAGCAAAAAACGGTTAAGACCGCGCACAGCAGAGCCGCTGTCTTTATGAGCCCTTTCCTTATTTTTTCCCTGTTCTGCTTTTTTATCTTGTCAGGCAAATCCATTTCCTCCGTATCTATGCGTTATGAGCGGGTTTGCCATCTGCTTTCGGACGAAAGGATATGGTGCTTTGCAATGGCAACCGCAGGATATTGAAGAACAAAATACAGTCCACATCTAAAAATTATACTATAGCATGATGTTCATTTCAACAATCCTGCGGTGTTGTGACTGGCATCTCTCCTGGAAGCAAGATCCGGCTTGCGAAACACTTCATCGAAACGCAGAGACTATGTCTATGGTCTTCTATTTCGATAATGGTCTCACAAGCCGGATCCTGTTGGCTCCCTAAAGTTTCTGAAAATTCAGCCGATATAATAAATGAAAGAAAATATTCAGAAAGGAGGAAAACACAATGTTTGGCGTGAGTACAGCGATGTGTGCGATCGCCATGGATCACGGCCTGGCCGGAACGAAAAGGCA
>JAEESA010000172.1 GCA_016286115.1 Lachnospiraceae bacterium | reverse complement strand
TGCAGTTTGGCGTCGTCTGCCCTTCCATTGCCTTCTTCCATTCTCTGCGTAAAAATCCCTTTGTCACGCCGATATCCAGAAAATCCCAGGGAAGGATCTCACCCTCTTCCCTTTCCCGCATGCATTCAAATTCCACATCCGTTCCGGTTTCTTTGATCGCGTCTTCCCACTTTTTCGGATCAAACCATTCCGTCCAGGCGTCAAAAACAGCTCCCTTTTGATACACCGATAAAAGGAGGTTAGAAAGCCTCCGCCCGCCCCTTGCCAGAAGGCCTTCCAGAACGGTTTCCTTCGGCTCGTGCCAGATATAGCGGATGCTCTTTTTATTGAGCTGTTCCTTTAAGCTGTCCATGACCAGGCCGGCTCTTCGGACATATTCTTCTGCCGGCATCATCGCGGCCCATTGGAACGGAGTGAACGGCTTCGGGACAAAGAAGCTCGTGCTGATCGTGATCTGGCATTTCCCGTTCCGTTCCTCCTTCGGGATCTCGTAATAGGCTTCGGCTATCTTTTCCGCAAGCGCGGGGATCGCGGCGCAGTCCTCGTCTTCCTCGCCCGGCAGCCCCAGCATGAAATAGAGCTTCACCTTTTGCCAGCCTCCGGAAAAGGCAAGCCGCGCGCCGCCGAGGATATCCTCTTCCGTCAGATTTTTATTGATCACATCGCGCATTCTCTGCGACCCTGCTTCCGGAGCGAAGGTCAGGCTGCTTTTCTTTACATCCTGCACCTTCTCCATCGTATCAAGAGAAAACGAATCGATCCGAAGCGACGGCAGGGATATGTTCACGCCCTTTTTCTTAAACTCCAGAAGCCGCTCCATCAAAGGCTCCAGCTGCGAATAATCGCTGGTGCTGAGAGAACTCAAAGAGATCTCCTCATGCCCGGTCTGATCGAGCATGACTTCGGCAAGATGCGATAAACATTCCAGCGACTTTTCCCGGACCGGCCGATAGACCATCCCTGCCTGGCAAAACCTGCACCCTCTGATGCAGCCCCTTTGCACTTCCAAAACAACCCTGTCCTGCGTGACCTGCAAGAACGGCACAAGCGGCTTTTCCGGGTAGATCGCATGATCCATATCCGTCACGATCACGCGTTTCACTTTCTCCGGGACTTCGGGGTCCTTATGTGCGAACCGCTCTATCTTTCCGTCCTCCCGATACGTCACTTCATAAAGCGACGGCACATAGATCCCGGGGATCTTTGACGCCTCGTGAAGGAACTCCTGCCTGCTTTTTCCTTCGCTCTGAAAGGCACGATAGAGATCCAGAAACGCATCATAACTGACCTCTCCTTCCCCGATATAAAAGCAGTCAAAAAAGTCCGCCAACGGTTCCGGATTATACACACAGGGGCCGCCTCCGATCACGATCGGATCGGCCTCAGTCCTTTCTTTTTGCAGCAGAGGGATCCCCGCCAGATCCAGAACGAGCAGAATGTTGGTATAGCACATTTCGTACTGCAGCGTGATCCCGAGGAAGTCGGCATCCTTCACCGGTCGCTGCGATTCCAGCGAAAACAGCGGGATCTTTTTTTCCTTCATGATCGAAGAAAGGTCCGGCCAGGGCGCATACACCCGTTCGCACCAGACATCCTCCCGGCGGTTAAACATCTCATAAAGGATCTGGATCCCGAGATGGCTCATGCCGATCTCATAAACATCCGGGAAACACATGACGAAGCGGATCAGATCCTCCGCTTCGCTTTTCATCACCGCATTCAGTTCATTTCCAAGATACCTTGCCGGATGGTCGATCTTTAAGAGGATCTCCTCCGGCAAAGCAAGTTCACGTTCCTTCATAGTCTATAATTCTTTGACACTCTATCGCTGCGCCAGCTCCCGCGTCACTTCTTCCCAGGTCACGTTCTTCTCCACCATCAGCACAACGAGATGATACAAAAAGTCGGAGATCTCATGGCGGATATGGGATTCATCCTGGTTCTTTGCCGAGATGATGAGCTCCACCGCTTCTTCTCCCACCTTCTTCAGCACCTCATCGAGCCCGCGGTCCATAAGGTAATTCGTATAGGACCGTTCCTGCGGCTGGGCCTTACGTTTCTGCACGGTCTCATAAAGCGTTTCGAAGATCTTCAGCGGGCTTTTCTCCACATACTCCTTCTTCACGATCTCATTAAAGAAACAGCTCCTCGCGCCGGTATGGCAGGCCACGCCCACCTGGCTCACCTTGGCAAGGATCGTATCGTAATCGCAATCCGCCGTCAGGCTCTTTACATACTGCAGATGCCCCGAGGTTTCCCCCTTGGTCCATAACTGCTTGCGGCTTCTGCTGTAATACGTCATGCGCCCGATCGTCAGCGTCGTATTATATGCCTCTTCGTTCATATAGGCGACCATCAGGACCTCATTGGTCCGATAATCCTGGGCCACCACCGGCACCAGCCCGTCCGAATTCTTTTTGAGGTCATCCCAGGACAGCTTCGGCGCGAAATTGTCCATATAGATCCCGCGCTTGGTCAGCGCCGCCTTCATGGCCATGATATCCTGGTTGGGATCGCTCACGAGATGCCCCGTGATCCCGCGGATGTTTTCGCGGGACAGGACGTCTACGATCTCTTCAAACGAGGGGTCCCGGAGCGTCACGACATATTGAAGATCCGTGATCAGGTCGATCGCATCCAAAATGTCCGGATTCAGCACCAAAATCTCATGGAAATTATCCCGGAGCTCGTCCTGATGCTTAAATAAAAAGTCAACGTTCACGATCGAGACATCGATCTTCTCTTTCCCGAACCGGCCCGCCGCGTCTTCCGCGATATCAAAGGCGGAATCCTTGTCCGCGTTTAAGATCACCTGCTTGCAGCCCGCGAAAAAGAGGTTCTGCACGTCCTCTAAACGCTCAATATTTCCTCCGGCGCAGACCGGAATGTCCACCGTGCGGCAGATCTCCCGGATCACGCGCACGTTCTTTTCATGCTCTTCATCCGATTCGGACAGGTCGAGCACGATGATCTTATCTATGCCGCTGTCGTTATACATCTTCGCAATCTCATGGTAGTCCCCGACCTTTGTATGGTCGTGAAGCCCCTGTACGACTTCCCCGTTCAAAAGGCACATGGACGCGGCAAATATTTTATACTCCATCTTACAGACTCCCCTTTGTCGACCGGATCCCCTCGATCCTCTCATCAAATGAAACCGCTTCGGAAAGCGCCACGCCGAAGCTCTTAAAAAGCGCCTCGATGATGTGGTGATGATTTTCTCCCGAAACCTGTTTCAGGTGGATATTCATCATCGCGCTGTAGGACACGGCGTAGAAAAATTCCTTTACCATTTCCGTATCCATGTATCCGATCTGTTCCCTCGAAAACGAGACGTCAAACCCGAGCCAGGGCCGTCCCGAAAGATCCACGGCGCATAAAACAAGCGCGTCGTCCATCGGAAGCAGGCGCTGTCCGAACCGCCGAATTCCTTCCTTTTCCCCGACCGCGTTTTTTATCGCAGTACCGAGCACGATCCCCGTGTCCTCCACAGTGTGGTGGCTGTCCACCGCCAGGTCTCCCTTGGCGTGCACCTTCAGGTCAAAAAGGCCGTGCCGCGCAAAGGAATCAAGCATGTGGTCAAAAAAACCGATCCCCGTATCGATCTCGTTTTTCCCGCTCCCGTCCAGATCCAGCGACAGCGTGATATCCGTCTCCCTCGTTGTTCTCTTTTCATCTGCCTTTCTCATTTTGTATACTCCCCTTTACTCAAATCTTACCCGTACGGAATTCGCATGCGCCGTTAAGGATTCCCATTCTGCGAATGCTTCGATATCTTCATGCACCTTCTCAAGCGACGCTCTGTCGTAAGAGATAATGCTCGTCCGCTTGATGAATGCGTCCACGCCGAGGGCCGAGAAGAACCGTGCCGTCCCGTTCGTCGGAAGGATGTGGTTCGGCCCCGCGAAGTAATCCCCCAGCGGCTCCGAGGAATACGGTCCGAGGAAGATCGCGCCCGCGTTGCGGATCCGCGTCATGATCTCATACGGCTCCCTCGTGTGGATCTCAAGATGCTCCGGCGCGATCCGGTTCACGGTCTCGATCGCCCGGTCCATCGACTCCGACAACAACAGGAAGCCGAAGTTTTCAAACGACTTTTCGATGATCTCTTTTCTGGAAAGCGTTTCGATCTGGCGGTTTATTTCTTTTTGTACCGCCTCCGCCAGCGCCCTGCTGTCGGTCACCAAAATCGCCGAGGCGATCTCGTCATGCTCCGCCTGGCTCATCAGATCCGCCGCAACAAACTTCGGATTTGCGGTCTCATCCGCCAACACGAGGATCTCGCTCGGCCCGGCCACAGAATCAATTCCGACATGCCCAAATACAGCCTTTTTCGCCAAGGCGACATAGATGTTTCCGGGTCCCACGATCTTGTCCACACGCGGGATGCTCTTTGTTCCGAACGCCATGGCCGCGACCGCCTGCGCGCCACCGCACTTAAAGATCCGATCCGCACCGGCTTCCCTTGCCGCCACAAGCGTTGACGCATAAACCTTTCCTTCCGGGCCCACCGGCGTTGTCACGATGATCTCCGGCACACCCGCCACCTTCGCGGGAACGATGTTCATCAGCACCGACGAAGGATAAGCTGCCTTGCCGCCGGGAACATAGGCGCCGACGCGGTCCAGCGGCGTCACCTTCTGCCCGAGCAGGATGCCGTCACCGTTGCTGTGGAACCAGCTTTCCTGCCGCTGCATTTCGTGGTAGGAACGGATGTTGACAAGGGCTTTGCGGATCACCGCAAGGTGTTTTTCATCCACGCCCGCGTAGGCCTCATCTATTTCCTCTTTACTGACCTCGATCGTATCTTCTGTAAGGTCGATATGGTCAAACTTTTTCTCCAGTTCAAAGACCGCCTGATCCCCTTCCTCGCGGACCTTATTGATGATCTCACTCACCGTTTTTTCCTGCGCCTCATAGTTCTCCGGGCTCCGTTTCAAAAGGCGCCGTAAGATGTCCTCTTCCTGTTCTTTTGTTAACGCAATGATCTCCATCAGATCTTCTCCTTTAACCGTTTTATGATGTCCGTGATGCGTTCGTTTTCCATGCGCATGCTGACCTGGTTCACGATCATGCGCGCGGAAAGATCGCATACGTTTTCCAGCACCGACAAGCCGTTTTCCCGCAGCGTGGAGCCGGTCTCCACGATGTCTACGATGACCTCCGAAAGCCCCACGATCGGCGCAAGCTCGATCGATCCGTTCAGCTTGATGATCTCGACAGTGCGGTGTTTTTTTGTGTAAAAATAGTCCTTTGCGATCCTCGGATATTTGGTCGCAACACGGATCACATCTCTCCCCGAAAGCGCCTCTCTCGCGCTCTCCGGCCCGCAGACGCACATCCTGCATTTCCCGAGCCCGAGATCCAAAACCTCGTACACATTTTTAGCCGCTTCATCGATCACATCCCGTCCGGTAACGCCGATGTCGGCGGCTCCGTATTCGACATACGTAGGCACATCCGGACCCTTGGCGAGGAAAAACCGAAGCCCCAGTTCCTCATTCCGAAAGATCAGCTTTCTCGTGTCCTTATCTTCCATTTCCGTACATTCGATCCCGATCCCGGACAAGAGGCTCAGGGTCTGTTTCGCCAGCCTCCCTTTCGTCAGGGCAAAGGTCAGATCTCTTTGCTCACTCATCTTTAATCTCCTTCAGTTCCACCCGTTTTCCGGCGCTTCGTAAGCGCTTTGCCCGCTTGATCGCATCCGCGAGCTCCGCTCTTTTATAGGTGATCACTTCACAGGAAAACGAATTCTCCGATACTTTTTTCTGCCTTACCAGAGCGTTCAAAAACGGCTCCGTCACAAGGGCAAAACCGACCGCCCCAATTTCTTTCCCGAAATGTGCAAGGAGCCGGTCATACCGCCCGCCCTTGACCACCGGTTCGCCGACACTTAATGTATAACCGGTAAAAAGCACGCCGGTATAATAGCGGTAGGAAGAATAAAGCCCCGGCTCATACGTCACATAATCCCTTACACCGTACATCTTTAAGATCTCATCCAGTTCGATCAATTCACTGATCACCTTTGATAACGCCGGATAATTCTTTGCCGCTTCGATCAAAGCTTCCATCTCCTTTGCCGTCGAATAGAATTTCCCGAGCGTACCAAAGAGGTTCTTTAATGACTCATCCATCGGCAGCGCGTCCGCGGTCTCGCTGACCCCGAAAAAGTTCTTGTTGGAAAGCAATGTTCCGATCTTTTCCTCGGTCTCCGCATCCATGCCGCTGGCCTCAACAAGGGCCTTTAAGTACCCGGCGTGGCCGATGCTGATCTGGAACTCCGAAAGCCCGCCCCGTAAAAGGCATTCGACCGCCAATGCGATCATCTCCGCGTCCCCGCTGATCTCCTTCACGCCCATGAGCTCCGCGCCGATCTGCGTGGTCTCTCGCGCCCTTCCGAGATACGCGCTGTGGTTGATATAGGTATTGCCCTGATAGCAAAGCCGCAGCACCTCAGCCTTCTCGTCATTTAAGCCCGCAACGGCCCGCGCGATCTGCGGCGTCACATCCGGCCGCAGCACAAGCGTATTCCCGTCCCGGTCAAAGAACTTATATAGATCCTTTGCATTGACGCTCCCCGTTTCCTTCGCAAAGACGTCAAAGTATTCAAAGGTCGGCGTTTCCACCGGAAGAAAGCCGAAGGAATACATGGTCTCCATCAGCTCTTTTTCCAGTTCTTTTTTCCGAATGCATTCCTTCGCCCAGATATCCCGCACGCCTTCGGGCGTAAACTGTTTCGTATTCATTCCTTCTCCTCCCTGTATTCCAGATCCTTTTTCAGTCCATCCAGATACGGGATCAATAATCCGTCGTGACTGTTCAAGAGAAACTCTTCTTCCATTTCATCGATCGAAAAGCTCTTATATCCGCCGTTTTTCTCCCGCTCCGCAAACTCCTTATACTTCGCGAGGCGAAGGTAATAACACTTCCCCCGCCCGGTAAAGAAGATCACGAAAAACGAGATCCCACCCTGTTTTTCCATCGCCTCCATAAAGGCAGCCTGGTGCGGCGCTATATTCTTCAAAGGGAAGCGGTCCGAAGAACATTCCTTTGCATCAAAACAGACCGGGATCCCCTGCACGGCGCCGATATAATCCACAGTGCTCTTCTGGTCAAAAAACGCT
>JAEESA010000007.1 GCA_016286115.1 Lachnospiraceae bacterium | reverse complement strand
ACGTACCGAACGGAGCGGGACGGAGAGGGTCGCAGGCGCCGGTGGCGCCTTCTTGCGACGGACCGAGCGGCGCCCCTCGCGCCGCGAGAACGCTGGTTCGAATCCAGTCACGCCGATCACGAAAAAGACCATCCGAAAAGGATGGTCTTTTTTGTGATCTTACGAATATGTCAACCCGGCGGTCTCTGAACGTACCGAACGGATCGGGACGTAGAGGGCTGCGACCGTCCAGTGGACGGTCTCTTGCAGCGGACCGGAGCGGAGAACGCTGGTTCGAATCCGAAGAAAATTCCTATCCAGCGGCCTTTGATCGTACCGAACAAACGCCAGTTAATCGTCAAAAATGACCGAATACGCAGGAAATGCTGAAATCCATAATGCTATATGATAAACAATAATCATCAAACAAATAACGGGTATGCAATCTCGAGTGAACGAACTGTAAATCGAGAAATCCCCAAGTAATGAATTAAAAGGAGGAACAAACATGATCAAAGCAAAAAGCGGAAAAAGAATAGCAGCCGTTGCCATTTCAATGGCATTGACATTGCCGATCGGTATTTTTTCACCCTTAACTGTTTATGCAGAGGAGAACCCCGATGAAGCGATAAAGATCGAGGTAAGTGATGGCAACACCGTGAACGAAACCAATGATACTGATATCATAAAGAATAAGGATGGACTGATCATTGAGGCGAGCAAGAATTCAAGTGTAAGTTATACCCTGAATGCAAACATTGATGCAGCAAAAGAGGATCTGGGATATGGCAGCTATTACTCTGCTGCACACCCGGAAGCCAGCGGCGGCAGCCAAATCGACCTTAAAACCCGCGACATTACAGCCGAGATGGGACGCGGACTTAGATCAGGCGCAAATGATGACAATACAATAGTTAATATTACAACAGGAAAAATTAAGGCAAAACAGGGCTTTAACCTTAGCGCCAACGGTAACGGCACAATTAATCTTACTACAGGGGACATTGAATCAAAAGACTCCAACATTATGAGCAACTGCGTGTATTATTCGAGTGTGGCCGGCAATATTCTGGCAGATCTTGGTGATGTAACCTCTGATGCTGCAGCCCTTTCCTTAACCAGCAGAAGATCCGGCACGATCACAGTAAATGCAGGAAAGCTTACCGGCGATGACGCTCTTTACATCTCATCATTTGAAAATGGAAAGATCAATATCACCGCAGGCGATCTTGTTGCAAAGAGTAACGGCATCTATACAAGCGGCGGCAGCGACTCTGATATCGACGTCACTGTAAACGGCAATATCACTTCAGAAAACAGCGGGATCAATCTTTCCGACGGTGGTGTATATAAGGTGTTCGGTGATGTGACTGCAAACGGAGTCCTGGGTGGCCTTCATAGCCGCAGCAGATGGAATGATTCCGATGTGTTGATCACAGGAACTTTATCAACGGCCTCATTTGCTATAGATGCGCGAAAAGGTGATGAAAATATCAATGATACGTTCACGATCTGGAAGCTTGTCTGGGGAACAAACGCCGCTGCTTTCCCCGATGCAGTTGCTTTTGAAAACGATGATGAGGATGGCACCTTCGCAAAGTCGGTAAATTACATCATTAAGTCAACGACATCCGGAAACGGCAACCTGAACCTGGTTAAATCAGACGGCACGACTCCGCTGGACACAAAAACCTATAAACATGGTGATGAGGATGAAGTATTCCGGATTGCCCATGAAGGCGAGAGGATAATCGTAAAAGCGGATGTCCCTGTATTAAAGGCTTATCAGATAAACGGCGAAGAAAAGACAGAGCTTCTTTTGGATGAGAGTGGCAATTACTATATAGATGTAGAAAGAGGCGGTGGGATCGATCTTAACGTAATTCTTGAAGGTGCAGAAATCCCTGAAGAGACCAAAGTCAGCATCAGTGCGGAAAAGACGGCTATACATGTTGGGGAATCTACAAAGGTGACTGCAGCAGTCGAAAACGGCGTTGGAGAAACCACATTTTCATCAAGCGATGAATCAATAGCCACCGTATCTGAGGCGGGTGATGTTAAGGGGATCAATCCCGGTACAGTTACCATTACGGCAGAGAACAACGGGGTGACGGACAAGGTAGAGATCAGGGTAGACAAGCCTGAAAGCGAGAAGAAGAAAAACCCCATGACAGTTAAGGCCAGAAGGATATATGGCAAGGACAACAAGCCTGTTGTGGTAAAAAGAGACCGCGCCTTTACGATCAATAAGGCAAAAGGTACCCTTACCTTCAAAAAGATCTCCGGGCACAAGAAATTCTCAATAGACAGCACGACTGGCGACATTACGATCAAGAAAGGATTGAAAGAGGACAAAAATTATTTCATGGTAGTAGAAGTGACGGATTCCGGCAATGCCGATTACAAGGCAAAATCCATAAAGGTCGAGCTTAGGATAAGAATAAAGTAAACTGTCACAAGCGGGGCTGTCGCATAACGATGCGGCAGCTCCTTTTTATGTGAGCCAGCCTCTGATCGTTCCGAAAATATTCTCCATTTGTATCTGAACGGGATTTCATGGTATGATTTGTACAAGATTGAAAAGGTGCAGGGGTCTCGATCTAAAGCAGAAATACAAAAGCATATAGAGATCAGTTATGTAAATGCATTAAAAGCCGGCTCTTCGGCGATAATGGCTGCAAGCTATGAATTATTCAGGATAAGTGAGACAGTTTTTTTGTACATGAAAGGGGGAAGACTATGGAAACTGAAAAAATCCTGGCAGAGTGGGAAAAGGAAACAGAAGAAAACGGGATCGATGAAACCGCCCGGGAGGCGGCAGAGGAGGTCAGATCCTTTTTGCAGGAGACTCTGAAATTTGCCTATGAAGACGGCGTGATAAACGAAAATGATCTTGATAACATCCTGATGGATGATGACTATCTTCTGGAAGAACTTACGGACAAGACAGCGGCCTTGAATATCCTTTGGGGAGGAGCGGACTCCGGTATGGTTTCCGAGGAGAAAGTGGAAAGCGCGTATCTGTCTCTCATCGATACGCTGTTTGAACTTTCCAAGGCGGTCAACCCGATCGCAGGCTTTGGCAGAGACAGACTCCTTGCCGGACTGTCCCTCCTCGATTACTTTGAAGAAAACAGGTGGCCGGTTTCCACAGCGATCACGGCAGGAAACGCAGATCGCTTCCGGCAGTTCATTCCGGAAGAGCATTTTGATGATGTCTTATGCCGGAGGAAGCAGGCGATCGGGGCGCTGCGAAGGCTTGGCGAAAAAACAGTTGCTGCCGGGGCAGCAGTGTTTTCCGTGGAGACGGATCCTGCCGATGATACACCCGTCCTTCGTCTGGAATGGATCGAGGTGCATAAGGATCTGCGCCGGCAGGGGGCAGGCAATATGCTGATGGCGGAGATCCTGGAGCCCTTTGTGAAGAAGGGGGATGTCACGCTCATTGCGGAACTCCCTGCGATCCGGCTTGATGAAGAAAACGGAGAAGAATCGGATACCCTTGAAAACTTCCTGGATTCGTGGAGGATCGAATTTTCGGTCACATCGGGGAGACGCTTTACTTTGGAGGGTCAGGATCTGAACGGGAATAAAGAGATCAAGGGGCTGTTTAAGGAAGCCGTGCCGCTGTGGAAGCTCGGGGACCAGGGCGAAGAAAAAGTCAGGGAATTCTTCAGGGAGCAGGACCTCGAATACGACAGGGAATTAAAGAATCTGCCCTTTTCCTTTTTTGACCCGCAGGTCAGTACCTGCATCCTGAAAAAGGACAGGATAACAGCTCTCTTTCTGGTACACCGCTTTGCAAATGGAAATTATCGCTATGAGGCTTTGCGGTGCCCCGGCGGGTACGACGGACCGGAAATGAAGGAGCTTTTAAGATGCGCATACAGAAGCTGGCGGGAACAGGATGGGAACGGCATGATCTTCGGAGCCTTTGAAAGCGAGGAAGGAAGAGAAGCTGTGACGGCTCTCCTCCCGGAATTGAATATGCCGGTGTTTTTCTCCGGCTTTCTTCGTTCACCGGAGGAAGCGATCTCAACGGAGCTTTGGGATGAGATGCGCCGGGATGCAGGCTTTTCGGATGAAAAGATCCCGGATGACGGTTTGATGGAGTAGGCGAAAGGGGGAAAACGTTAATGTGTGGAACCAAAGAGATTCAGAAAAATAAAGCCAAAGTGATGGAGATAAAAGAAGGAACCATTTCTGACGAGAGACGGACCGGAGCGCCCCTGCAGCCGGATCATCTGATCCATACGGAGAAAAGACCCTTATTCAGCAACCGCAGGGAGGTGCCGGCTGAAAAAATCTCCGTTCTTCCCGGACGCTACAGAGAAGTCAGGGAGAAAACACAGAAGGAGCTGATCCGTGAGTATGAACAGAGGAGTAAAGACTATGAGGCCTTTGGGGTCGGCTTTTCTCTGGATCAGGCCCTGGTCACGGCGGCAGACAGTGAATACATGAAGCGCGTAAAGCTTTCCCTTCGTGCGTATCTCGAGATCAGAGAAGATCTCTTTGAAACGCATAGTATCGCTGACCTGGAGATGCGTGAGATCCTGAAAAGGGAAGACGAGGGAGAGGATTCGACCCACAGAAACCGTGGGAAAATGGTGGATATCCTGCATTCCGAGGATGACCTGCGGTTTGAAGAGTTCACCGAGAATGAACGGGAGAGGCTGGGAGAGGCCTATGACCGCCTGCAGAAAGCGATCCGGGAGTATAAGGATCAGAATTCCATGCCCTTTAAATTCGGCAGGGGAGCGGCGAGACTCAGACAGGTTCGTCTCATTGAAGAGAGGATCCATATCGATAACAACCGCTTCTATCTGTCTTCAACGAAACGCGCGCTTTCGGATTCTTCTCATCTGGATTATAAATACAGCAAAAAGGAAGGAGCTCGGATGCTTCTGATGCCCACCTGGCTCAAGGCGGTTGAGATTGACGCGTACATTTCCGACCGGAATCAGGCGTACCGGGAAGAACGGCGCAGACAAAAAAAGGAAGGCACCCTTCCCAATGTGTTTGTCCGGATGCTTCAGTGGAGCGGAACAGGACTTAAGAATGCTATGCATCGAACTGAACAGGCGTATCACGCGGTGGGAGGCCTTGTGGACAGGGGACTCGGACTGGGTACGATGATCGCTGCTAATTCCCTGGAGCTTGCCGGCAAGGTGGTCAAGGCGCCGATCAAGCTGCTGTCTGCCTGCTTTAACGGCATTTCAAAGCACATCTTCGGCAGCAAAAAACGCTGGAAGGTGGAGTACAGCCTGAAAAAAGGCTGGAAGGGGCTGGACGAAGGCCGCAGGATCTTCCGCCGCTACTTAAAAGGAGCCTGTATCCTCCCCGCAGCGGTTATAGAAACCCTGACCCGGGGCGTACCGGCGCTTTTCGGTCATCATTTCAAATCCGGTGTTTATAAGAGGACGGTAAAGTGGTCGAAAGCCATCATCAACGACGTGGTTCGTGTTGCGGGGAGCATCGGGATCAAGGACTACGGCATCGCGGACCGGGCGGACCAGGAAATAAGAGATATCTGGAGGGACATGGAAGCGCAGGAGAATGGCGAAAAAATCGTTGATCCCGAAAGTGATGATGAGGAAATTGAGGAAAACGGTATCGGCACGGAACCTGTGGACAAAGCCCATCTGCAGAAGGATTCCTCCTGGCTGAACCAGCGAAAAACCCGGGTCAGGGCCGCCATCGAAAAGCTTAAGAAGGAAAAGCTTCCCGTAACGCTTCAGGGGGTAGAAACAAAAACCCGTGAGCTTTTCGGGGAAAAAGATACCGCTCTGTATGAAAGCCGGGATTACCTGGCAGAGATGCAGCAGGAACTCGGGAACACCGCTTCCGCCGAGATCGCGCAGATGATGGAGGATTTCAGACAGTTCAAGGAACAGATGGGAGGAATGCCCAGTTACCCGAAAGGGGAAGTTAAGTTTTTCAATGGGAAATATCTGAAAGCACAATACGGTACGGAAAAGGAACGGTCAGAGTATGAGAAGCATATGCTTCTGACCCACAGTCTGTATCTGCTTGCGCTGTATAAGGATCAGATCTTTGAACGGATGAGCCGGGATAAGGAAAACCAGCTGGCGGTTATTCGTAAACTGAGCGAATTGGGCCGGAAAGACAGCAAAAAGCTCCAGGCGATCTATAAAGCCCACGAAGAAGGCCGGAACCTGATGTATTATCTGACCGGCGTCAGCTGCCATAACGATCTGAACGGGGCAGCAGTGGAGATGAACAACATCGACCAGCTGCTTAAGCTATTGAGCTTGCATTATAAGCAGGCCAAAAAAGATGGACAGCTGCTGGGGTTTTTTAAGGCCATTGACGGAGCCAGCTTCGACAACATCCTGGACAATATGAAGCAGTATAATGAAGCCCATCCATTGCCGGAGAATATAGACAATATAGACAATATAGACAATAATATCAATAATATCGGGCTGAGGCATTAGGATGAAGACCGGGGACACTCCCGTTCGAGCGAATAATGACCATTCATTGAGAGGAAAGGATACAAAATGGAGGGACTTAAGATCATACATACGGAAGCTGCCGGCGACTGGATCTATGAAGAGCTGGAAAAGATCCTTCCGGCGGAAATTCTCGATCATCTGAAGGAGGAAAAGGTTTTTCTCCTCTGTGCCGGCGCAGAGGATCAGGGTCTGGTGGGAATGATGGCAGTCAGTGAAGGGGAAGACCTGGAATACCTGATCCGGTATATTTATGTTCTGCCGGATTTCCGGCGCATGGGCATAGCGTCTGCCCTGATCCAGTATCTGCTGACAGAAATGGCGGCGGTTGGAGGGAGGCGCCTGCTCATAGCCCTTTACTTAAAAGGGATGAACAGCGAACCGGTTCATGCCCTGTTTCTGAAGCAGCCGAATTTTACAGTCCGTGAACAAACGGACGGCGAATTCATGGAGGCAATTTGGGATGGGATGACCATTGCCGAAAAGGAGCTGTTGCTGGAAGACGGGATCGAAAAAGAAGAAAGCTATTATGAAGATCTGGTTTTTCATGACGAAAAGGAGATGATGCTCCTGGAGGAGCTTCGACTGGAGGAAGAATCTGACGAGATCGGAAATCTTGAAGAACTGCTTGACATGGAGGATTGATGATGGACAGTTACGAAAACATTTCGAAAGACAAGGATCATAAACCGCTGCAGGATGCGCCCTTACAGCAAAAACCGGAGATAAGATACCGCTTCCCACATCGTACGGATCTGCACAGCAGCATGGTGGACAAGGACATCCGGCTGATGAATGAGATTACGGTCTTTCCCCTGCTTCAAGAGAAGGAACCGGTCTTTTGCGCCAGAAAGCTCATAAACGCAAATGAGGAAGACCTGTATGCTTCGAAGCTTCTGGCGGATAAGAGCAGTCTTTATACCGAGGAAGAACGACGGGATTTTTTAAAGCAAACAGCCGGAAAGCGGGAAGAACTCTGGGAGAAAGCCAACACACTTAAAGAAAAGATTAATACCGCCAAAACCGTCCAGGACAAACTGGAGGTCATGGAAACACGTCTTGCACTGCTGAAACTGGATTGCCAGTCTCAACAGTTTTTCTGCATGGCGACCGCAGAAGACCGTGAGAAAGAGAAATTCTTTATCTCCGCCGCCTCCATCCGGGAGCTTCGGTCCGGCCTTGCGATCCTGACTGACGCGAAAGCAGAAGGACTGGATGTGGACGACAGGATCCAGTCCGTATCGAAAAAGCTTCTCTTTGAAGAAGAGCTGCTTCGTAAGAGCACTGCATTTTCGAACTATAAAAAGGCATATCTGGAAAAATACAGAGAAACGGGGCTGGATCAAAAGACCCTTAACGAAACGGATCAGGAGCAGGTTTTACGACTCGTGGATTTTGATCCGAAGGAGATAGGGATCCGAAAGAGGGATTATGCCCTTTCCGAGCTGAAGGAAAGGGAGAAAAAACTGCTGGCCAGCCGGTTTAAGGAGGAAAAGGACAGTGCGGAGATGAAAGCCGTAAAGGACGGTTTTTCCCGGCTGGTCAATACGCTTACGAATCCGGGTGGGGATTACACAGCGCAGAAAGAAGCCATTTTTTCCTGCTATGCGGATCTGAAGAATGCCTGTCAGATCTATATCAAAGACCATACGGACAAGTGGTTTTCCTTTATGCGGTCGGAGGAGGGAAAGAAAAGACGCCATATGGTGCAGGAGATCCTGGATCGCATCACCTTTGAGCAGAACGCACTGTTCAAGAACATGGCGTTCCTGAAAAAGAAAGATCCGGATGCCACCTGGGGGCATGCGCTGGAGCTGACCCGGCAGACAGCCGAGCTTCATATGCTGTATCTGGGTCAACAGCAAAAGATCACCAAAGGAAAAGCCGAAGGTATTCGGTGGGATTCGATTGCCCAGCCAAAGGAAGAACCCGTTGACTCGGCGGCTAAAGCTTATGAACTGATCCAAAACTCATTTTCGCTGCCGATCTCCGAAGATATGCTTAACAGCAGTTTTTCCACACAGACGGCCCCTGCCCTGCCGGTCATTCTTACCTATGCCAAAAAGCTGAAACAGTTTGCAGATCCCGGCAATGAGGAGTTTCAGAAGCTTCCGGATATCCTGAAGCAGGAACTGCTTATAAAGACAGATCAGCTTTCGATCCTTGCGGAAGGAATGCAGCTGATCCTTGACGCTCAGGGGGCGGGAGCTGACTTAAAGGACCTGCCGGAGCGACTGAAAAAAAGTGTTGAAAAAAGAAGAGAAATGCTGCACAGCGCCATAAAGGGCGGAAATACGAAATTTGATGCGGTCGGTGGGATCAGTATCAAAAACAAGGGCACGAAGGAGCTGATCCGGCTGCGGGCGAAGTCCTACCATCTGGAAAAGTCGGAGCAGGAGAAAAACCGGATCCGCACGAAGGAATCCTATGTCCTCCCCTTTCAGGCATTCCCCCAGAAGGTGGAGCTGGATAAACATCAGAAGAAAAACAAACTGAACAGTACCAGAAGCGTGATCGAGAAAGTTATCGGGCGTAAGGTTTATGCGAAGTACGATGAAATGGTGCAGAAGATCGATGAAAAAGACCGCACCATCCATCTGCATCATGCCTTTGGAACCAGACTTAAGGAGAAAAACCGGGTGATCAATCTGGACATGGCCGGCTCCGGTTTCAAGGAGTTTCGAAGGGAAGCCTCCGGAAGTCACGGAAAAACTTCTGTGGATAAATTCGCCACCGAGGAAGACAAAAACCTGTTTCTTTCCACCTATGGAACCCATTACAGGATGGACGGAAAAGAGGATAAAAAATACCTGTTTACAAAGGGCGATCTCACGCATGATCAGAAAGTGCATTTTTCCATCGGCGGGGTTCAGACGCCGAAGGGGTTGATCAATTACGGAGACTACAGCATAGACAATCAGGTGGAGTATGCCTATACCATGCTGATCACGCAGCTCTCGCCCATCGCTGCCGAATGGAAAAACGGTTCAGGAAAAGACCGGCCGGTCATCATCAATCTTCAGTCCCACAGCAGAGGCGCCGTAGCCGCCGGAAAGGCGGTCCTTATGGTTCATGAATGGCTGAAGAAGGGACTGGGCACACAATACGAGGACTGCAAAAACCTGTTAAAGATCAATATGATCCAGCTGGATCCCGTGGCAGGATTTGGGTCCGACAGCGGCTTAAACCATGCCATCGATCTTAAGAACGAATATTCCGTAACGGAGGACGGCAGAACCTATACCGGATTTCCGGATGAAGGGATGATCAATGCGACCACGGTCTACTCCATGTTCTGTGACTACTCCTCTTCCACCTTCCCGCCCCAGCAGGTAAGGGGACAGGAACGGATCATCTTAAAGGCCGTACGTCATAATATGGCTTTGGACCGGGTGGATGCTTCGCAGCTCACTGCAGCGGGAGACGGCAAGGTCCACCGCCGCATGGTGGTTGATTCTGAAACCCTGGAAGGATACCGGGGCAGCGGCTATCATGAGCTTCCCCCCGGAGTCTATGTGGAAGATGAAAACGGTGTTCTGGTCCGGATGAGGAACCTGGACGAGGCCACTCGGGTAATGGAAGGGCTCAAAAAAGATCTCGGGGATCAGGCCGGCAGACAGGAGGCTTTGCGCACCGTGATCCGAAACTGGTTCGTCGACCATGCGTCCGTTGACGTTTCCGTGAAGGAGAAAGAGAAGGGTAAAAAGCCTTCGAACGTTAACGTGTTCCATAAACTGCAAAAAAGGATGGATGCTGTCAAAGACGATACCCGTACGCTTTTTGAAGACAGCTTTCGCATGAAGCTGATCAAGCAAAGCATTGAAAGACTGGATGGAATGCTGCAGTTTACCGTAACAAAAAACACCAATTTAAGGGCTCTGAAGGCGAAAACGGCAGAATATTATTTCGAACTGATCCGGGTATGCGAAGAATATCAGGCCGCCCGGGGAAAAGAGGAAAAGGATCCCCTCTCCCGCCATGGAAAGGTGACGGCGCTGATCCCTTATGCGAAGGCTGCCCTGGCACAAATGCAGAGCATCAGCGATTTGCGTTTCCAGGGGCTGTTTTCGGAAGGACAGGAAAAAATGAGTCTCCGTGACCTTCTGCTCACGGACGGAAGTAAACGGGTATTGGACGATGCTTTTCAGAAAATGGTTTTGAGAGACGCTGCGGAGATCCATCACCGCCGCGCTCACCTCACCCTTCTCCAGCATGAATCGGAGCAGCCGGAGGATCATCAGCTTCGCAGTGTTCTGAATGACTATATCGCAAAGCAGGGGGCTCCGCTGCCCCTTAGAAGGGAAGAGTTTGACCGGCAGAAACGTAAGCTTTTAATCTCTTCGAATTCTGCCATTACGAAGCTGAAGAGCATAGCAGAGGAAGCCGCTTTTCTGGAATCCTCCAAGATCCGCCGGGAAAAAGCCTGCCGGCTTCTTAAGCAGCTGCAATGGGAACAGGAAAAGCTTGCGGCAGCAGATTTTGACCGGCTTATGGCCATGCATATGCAGAACTGGGAAAATGTCTGGACCGGGGACGGATTGATCATCAATACCACCGAGGCCTCCGACTCCTTAATGGGGGTTTTCCATGAGGAAGAGGAAACGGTGGATATGACGAGACCCGCCTTTGTAACCAAACAGGCGGAGGACGGCCGTATGATCACCGGGAAGCAGTATGTTCATGGGGACGAGCTGCATCTTCCCGCGGAATATGACGGCATCATCGGCAAGAGCGCAAAGGAAAACGCAAAAGCCACGGCACAGATGGCAGCGCTTCTCGGTGTCGGGAATCTCTTTTCAAGAGTTCTGGATGTAAAGCTCGTAAGTGATAATGTCCACCTGTCCGGCAGCGGCGAAAAGCAGTTTCATGGACAGGAGATCCGGGGCTATGCCGATCTGGCCGAAGGAATGACACTCCCGGAAGCCCTGGAAGTGGCTGAAAAAGAAAAAATGAACCTGATCTATTCCGGCGAAGCCTTAAAACAGCTGACCTCCATAAGACTCATGGATGTGATCTGCGGCCAGGTGAATCGGAGCGACAGATCTCTTCATGTGACGCTGGGGAAAGAGAGCCGGGAAGGGGAAAACTATCTTGTGATCAAAAGGGTGATGGCATCCAACAACGAATTTTCCTTCGGAACCGCCTCCTTCAGCATGATCAATCAGACGTTAGAAACTTCCACTCTGAAAAAAATCGATACTGAGATCGACGGCAAATCCGTACTTGCTTTTTCTGCCTTTGATTTCGAGCTTGCGGAGCGGATCCTTTACTTTGACATCGATGCGCTGTATCCTTATTTTTCCGCTCTCGGAGAGGATCGCCTGAACGCCCTTAAAGACCGGTTCCTTCATGTACAGGAGCTGATTCGCGGTCAAAAAAAGGATGCGTATTCCACATGGTCACGATACAAATGGCTCAAGGCGAATCGGGATGCCGACGGCATGAAAAAATTAAACGAAGCCCTGATGGGAGAATTTGAAAGACAGGCAAAGGAACGGGGCGGGGACGTCACCTATGTCCATAAAGCTTTGCTGCAGGACAACGGCATTACGGAGGAGTTGACGAAGAAAACGGATGAGAACGGGCATAATATCAATGCCTTTGATGACGGATTATGGGATCTGTCCTCAGCCAACGAATACATCGATGACCGGCTGCACTCCGTCCGGCTGCGGAAGCAAAAAGCAAACGAAGTGAAAAATCTGGTGGTGCAGGACAGAAGGAATGCAGCTCTCTCCACCCAGAGAGACTTTGCAGCCATTCTGGAGCTGATGGAGGGGTACGCTGATCTGGAAGGAACAACGGAAAAAGGCATTGAAGCGGAAGCAAAAAAAGAAAGAACGTCTTCCTTTATGAGGAGGTTTGCACCCTGGCTGGGGGAGCAGGTCTCCGAGAAACTTAAAAGCCGGGGGGTCAAAGACGGTCTTGCTCTTCTGGAGGGCGAGGTGGCTGTTATAGCCAGAACAATGATCAAGAAGAGGATCGAAACGCTGAACGGCTTAAAGATAAGGACGGAACAACAGGAGACGGAGCTTGAAAGGCTTATGGAGTATTTCCTGGTATTCTCGGACATGGACGGCCTTATGCATATTCCGCCGCAGGTGCATGAAAGTGAGGACAGCTACCGGCTTTACTTTAAGGAAGGGGGCGAAAAAGAGGGCGAAGAAGAAAGGAACTGGCCGGAAGAGCAGAGGAATGAGGAAAATGCGCCCCTGTTTCCCCATGAACCCTGCATCCAGGATGTGGGACAGGGAACCGTCGGGGACTGCTATTTTCTTGCCGCATTGGCAGCGGTTGTGGAAGCAGATCCTTCCCTGATCAAAAAGATGATGCGGGATGATGGGAACGGACACGTTTATGTTAGATTTTATGACGAAGATAAAAAGCCCTTCTATGTGAAGGTGAAGAAATCCGTGCCTGAAAATGCAGTTGCCGATTCGAAATATGCTCATGGCGCCTTCTGGGTACAGATGCTGGAAAAGGCTTTTGTGGTTTCCGGACTTCACGGAAAAGGACTGCTCTATTTTGATCGTCGTAAAGATAAAATAAGATTTGATAAAAACACAGAGGAAGGGAAACGTTCTTACGACGATATCAGTGGCGGAAACGCAGATGAGGCCTTTCGTCTGCTTCTGGGAAGCCATGCCGACTTTTTCAGTCTGGATTCCTCCAACCAGGATCAGCGGATTCTGAATAAGGACAAAACGATACTGAATAAAGAACGGCCTTCGGCCGTGAAGAAAATGACGGACCGGTTGCGGGACGTGCAAAACCGTGGTCAGATCGCGGTGATCTCTTCGCGAAAAAACTTTATCGGGGCTGTAAGTCAGCATCCCGGGGGAAAGGAGTATATGGAAAGAGGCTTTGCTTCCCAGCATGCCTATACTTTTCTCGGTCTGGAGGAAAAGGATGGGATTGTCTGTGCAAGACTTCGCAATCCCTGGGGAAGAGGCGCTGTAGAGTCGATCCGCAATGAACTCACGGGATTCCGCTCCTACCAGGCTGCCAAAAGAGATCGAACCGGAAGTTTTCTCGTGGATATGAAAACGCTCGTAACTTACATGAACTACGTGTGTGTCACCAACAGACCGCAGAATTAAGGAGGGAAAATGAAGGAAACAGACAGACAGCCGGAATCGATGGATTTTTATGAGACGTACACGCGATGCAACGGCCTTTTATCCGTTTTAAGTGAGATCGGAGCAGAAGGAGAACTGCTTTTTGCGGAGGATCGGACACCGTATATCCGGATATTGGATCTTCCGGAAGCTCTTTACGATGAAGACATTTACGATGCGGATATGATCAGCTCACAGATCTTTTTGGGAGAAGAATCCGCCGGGGGATATGTACTGAATCTGCGGTATCTTCCCTTGACAGAGGAGACGGAAGAAACGAAGGAAACGGAAGAGCCGGAGAAGACAGAGGAAGCAGAAGAAACGGAAACTGCTGGAGAATCCTGGCTTCTCGAAGTGCGCTGCAAACAGATCATGGATGCAAAAGAAGCTCCGGAGGATCTGTTTTCCGATGAGGAGGCGGTTTCCATGATGTATCCGGAGACCGGGGGACTGAAGAAAGCCGATCATTACGGTCGGATCCTGGAGCAGGCTGAACAATGGAGTGAGATACAGCCGGATCCATCGCCAGCGGGAGGGCACAGCCGGTGATCATCGATATTACATCGGAAAACCTGGAACAGGCAGAGGATCTCGTTTCGGAGGATATCCTTGAAAACCTGAAAAATGACACCTGCACGGGTCTCCTGTCCGTGAACCGGAAGGAGGAACCGGAGGGGGTTCTCATTTTTGCGTGGAAAAACAGAAGCTCTGCGGATCCGATACGGTCTGAGATCCTTCTGTTTTCTGCAGAAACGAGCGAAGCGGGGAAGGAGCTTCTTCAACACTATACCGAGATGATCAGGAACAAAGACTGCATCTGTTCCGATTTTGAGTTTAAGACGGTTTCTGCAGCAGAAGAAGCAGCTCTGAAGGACGCCGGTTTTCAAATGACAAAACAGGAAAGCCGGGATCTGATCATTTCCGTGAGCAATCTTATACAGCTCAAAAAACTCATTACAAAAAAGCCTCCGCGGCATATTGCCAGTCTGGAGAATACGATGTGGCTCGAGGTCTATCAGGGGCTTGCAAACTGCATGTTCCACGGGTTCAAAGGGATCGTGGACAACATCAGCGAAATGCCCCTGGACTGGTACGAGAAAAAGCTTTCCTGCTGCGCGGAGGCGGATGAGCGGATCAATGGCCTGTTTCTGATCCATCAGCTGCCTTCCGGCATCCTGATGCCGGTGATGTTGGCCTGCATAGGTCCGGACTACCAGAAGGACCTGATGTACATGATCTCAACTGCCGCCCGATCGGCACTGGAGCTGTACCCGCCGGAAACAAGGATCCTGATCCGGAGACATAGAGAAAATATCGTGTTGCTTACAAAAAAACTTTTTCCCGGAGTTACCGGTGAAACGATCATTTACGGAGAAAGAAAGGAGGTGCGGGAATGAACGTGGATGTGCTGAAAGACCTGATCCCGGGTATCTGTACCCTGCTGCTTTCTCTTTATCTGTTGTTCGCAGAGAAGTTCTGGAAAGATAAAACACACGAGAAAAATCTGCTCTTTCAGATCCTGCTCCTCAACCTGGCCGGCGGCGTTCTCACCGCGTTTCTGGACTCGGTGCCGGATATCCTCGGGTGGGAAAAATATTTGCAGGCGGATATGCAGGTGGATATGGCCATTCAGATCGTGAAAGACGTGACGGAGGTATTGTTCCTTCTTGTGACGCTGCTTTGGCTGATCTTTGTCGATTACAGCTGCTATCAGAGTATGGCTCATATCCGGCGGACTTACCCCTTGAAGCTGATCCCTGTTGCTCTGGTGATCAGCCTCACCGTGATCGGTCAGGTGATTGAATTATGGCTGTATACGAGTGAGACCGGTTTCTTTATTGCGGGAGCGTTTCTTTTTGCGGGACTGGCCGGCTCGCTTATCCTGCAGATCGTCTATGCTGTAAAGGCATATCTGATCCTGCGGAAATATGATAAAAAAAGAAAGCCTCCCCGGGCTCTAAAGCTTTCCGGTATCCTGCTTCCGATCCTTGCCGGATATCTTCTGCGGTTCCTTCTTGGTGAGGATTACCGGCCTTTAGGCGTTGCGGTCGCTCTCTTTTTTACGGTTCTCCTGCTTCGTCGCCGTGACCGGTACGTAGACGAAGAAACCGGTTTCTATAATGCCGGCTTTCTTGGAGAAATGAATCAATATCTGGAGGATCATGGTTTTCTGGATGGCTCTGCTCTTTTCCTCCGTGCTCCGATGCAGCGCAGGATGGAGATGGCCGGGATCCTTCGAGTTCAAAAACCGGAGGACGCAGAAGTTTTCTTTATGGGAGACGGGGATTTCCTGATCACTTCGGGAAAGCAGGACGAGGAAACCATGGGGCTGCTAAGCAGAAATCTGAATTCTGCAGCGGGACTTCTTCCGAACGCATTTGAAATAAAGACAGTTGAAACATCACGGCTGGAAGGGGAATCGGTGCAGGAATATACGGACCGGCTGAGATATTTAGGAATGAGCATGGCGTAGCCCATTTCTGTTGACGCGCCGGCCTGCGCGCTCTGCCCCGAGCCGGTATCCACTTCAAAACCCATGGAATAGCCCTGATCCAAAGGGAGCGTCGAAAACCAGTCGATCACGCATTTTTCACCTCTGCGATTCTAAATGACATCGTTTTCATATTAGCATGCGATCTGAGCGTTGTAAATCATTCTCTTTGGTTGAAAAATGAAAAAAATACATTATAATAGAAATTGGTGTGTTGTATGTTTAAGCTGATTTAGGAGCCGGGAGAAAGGCAAAAAGCATGAAGATCGCGGTATTTGCATCGCATGGCGGAAGCGACCTGCAGGCCATTATAGACGGCTGCAGGGAAAAGAAGATCGATGGGGAAGTGGTTGTTGTGATCAGCAACAACGGCGGCTCCCTTGCCTTAAAGCGCGCTGAAAAGGCGGGCATAGACCGGTTTCATCTGAGCGCGGAGACAGAAGGGTCTGCGGACGCACTTGCGGAGCGTCAGCTGGCCGTTTTGGAAGAATACGGCACGGAAATGGTGTTTCTTGCGGGATATATGAAGCTTCTGGACCCAAGGATCCTGGAGCGGTATGAGAACAGGATCTTCAATATACATCCTGCGCTTTTGCCGAAATACGGCGGCAAGGGGATGTATGATATGCATGTGCATGAAGCGGTGCTGGCGGCCGGCGAAAAGGAGACCGGCGTGACCATCCATCGGGTCAGCCCGAAGTATGACAGCGGGGAGATCATCGCGCAGACAAAGGTGCCGGTTTTACCCGGTGATACGCCGGAGAGTTTAAGAGAACGCGTTCTTGCCAGAGAACATGAGTTTTTGGTGGAGATCATTTCAAAGATAGCGGAAGGAAAGTATTAGGATGACCCCTGCCTATGTGTATTTCGCCGAAGTGAATGTTATGTGCATGGTGATCCTCACTTTGATGGTCATTTTCGTTCTGAAAAGTTCGGAAAAGAAGGAAAACAGGATCCTTCTTGCCAATGCACTGATCACGATGATCATGACCTGCGGCGGAAATGTCTTTTACAATATCACAATGAGCCGGAAAACGGTGCTTGGGATCCCGGGCATCTATTTTTCCTACATTTTTTATTCTATTTCTCTGATGGCAGCGGGCTGCAGCTGGCTTCTTTATACGGAATCCATTCTCGAAACAAAGGCGTTTCAGACCAAAAAAAAGAGACTTCTGGTCTATATTCCTTTCGCGCTGATCGCCGTATTGGTGGCGGCGACGCCTTTGACCGGCATGTTTTTGAAGGTGGAACCGAACGGTGACGGCTATGCCGTGACCAGGGCGGCGAGCGACGGCGTCTGCTTTGGCGTTATGTTCATTTATGTATTGATCGCGGTCCTTCATTCATGGGTTCGCGCGATCAAAGAAGAGCGGACCATGGAAAAAAAGACGCTGTTCTTATTCGGCGTGTTTCCTTTGTCCCTGCTGATCTGCGGCTCCATACAGGAAGGCTTCCATTCGTTTGCGATGCAGTGCTATGGCTTCGTGATCTGCGCGCTGATCACTTATATCATCACGCAGGACAATAAGATCTCGACGGATCCGCTGACGAAGCTGAACAACCGGAATCAGCTGAATAAATATATGCTTTCCGAGATGCGTAACCCCGAGATCAAGGAACATCTTTATCTTATGATCTTCGACATCGACAAGTTCAAGTCGATCAATGACAAGTACGGCCATGTGGAAGGGGACAAGGCGCTTGTCAAGATGACGGATATCCTGAAAAAGGCGGCCAGAAACAGTGAGATCCGAAACTTTATCGCGCGTTTCGGCGGAGACGAATTCATCATCGTGACTGAAGCCTGGGACGAAGTGCAGAGGATCATAAAAAAGATCCGGGAACTCGAGGATGAAGCGAACGCCACGAAGGAATATCCTTACGAATTGTCGATCAGTATGGGATATGCGAAATACGAGATCAATATGACCGGTATCCAGCAGTGGATCGACACGGCGGATGAGATGCTCTATAAAGAGAAAAAAGTCAAGGAAAGAGAGAGGAAGATCAGTATGCGCTGAGCTTCCTGCGAATGCAGAGCGTGTGAAGGATGAAAAAGAACGGAAAGATCATGGCAGTACTGGCCGTAGCGCTTGCTTTGTGTTTCGGCTTTGCTGACGGCGCAGTGTTCATCGCGGGGCCGGAATGTGTTTCGGGCAGCGAACTCACGGAGGTTTCGGAAGCGGGCGCTTTGGTTCCCACAACCTCAAAAAAGCCCGGGCGGGTAACCTTGAAAAAGGTGCAAAAAAACGTTCCGTACGCTACGATCCGATGGAAACCCGTAAAAAAGAACTGCACCACATATGAGATCTACATCAGCAGAAGCAAGAAATTTCCTGCAGATCAGAGGATCGTGCAGCAGTGTCCCAAAAGGGACCATGAGATCACGCTTGCCCTCGGAAACAGCGGCAGGTTTTACGTCAAGGTCCGGGCGATCAACTACGCGAGCGATCATACATATTACGGGAAATTCAGCAAGGTGAAGAAGATCATAATGAAATAGATTATGATTGTTATTATACATAAAAATCAACTTGAAAAGGAGAAACATGATGGTTAAAGAACGGAAGGGAAAGCTGATAGGAAAAATTGTCACCCTGGCAGTGGTCTGCGCCGCGATCGTAGCGACGGCGATCGCGCTCATCGGTATCTTTGAGATCCGGTCCACGTATCTTGACATGGTAAAAGAGTTGCTCCATGCATCCGTGGTACAGGCGGACAGCGAATATACCAAGATGTGGGACGGCGACTGGACCTATGAAGACGGCGTGATCAAGAAGGGTGGCGAGGAAGTTTATGACGAATATCTCGCCACGATGGAAGAGACCAAGGCAGAGACCGGTCTCGACTATACGATCTTCTATAATGACACGCGCGTGGTGACCACCTTAAAGAACGCCAGCGGCGCCTATCTTACGAACACGCAGGCGAGCGCGGAGGTTGTTTCCAAGGTAGTGGGAAGCGGCCAGAATGTATACAATTCAAAGCTGAATATCGAGGGGATGCATTATTACGGTTATTATGTGCCCATGAGAAATACAGATGGCTCCATTGTCGGTATGATGTTTACCGGGCGGGAAGCAAGTGATATCAACAAGGCGATCTTAAAGGTGACGATCATTATGATCGTTGTGCTTGTCGTCGGTGTTGCGGCGCTGTTCATTCTCGGCCTGATGGCTTCCAACATCGCCGGCAAGAATATGAAGAAAGTTGCGGAGGAGATCTCGGTGCTGGCTACCGGTGATCTCTCGAGAAAGATCCCGGATGAACTGCTTGCCCGCAAGGATGAGATCGGTATCATTGCGGAAAGTGTGGAAAACTTTATTGCCCGGCTTCGTGAGATCATGGGGGCATCCAAAAAGCTTTCCGGAAATGTTTCCCAGTCCGGGGATGAACTTTCCACTTCTTCACAGCTGGCGACGCAGGCCTCCTCTCAGGTGACCTCCGCGGTGGACGATATCTCCAAGGGCGCTGTTTCCCAGGCGGAATCAGTGCAGAACTCCGCGATGAATGTGGGAAACATCGGAAACGATATCGAGACCATTTCCTCCAACGTATCTACGCTTACGGATTATACGGAAGAAATGAAGACGGCCTGCCGCGATTCGATGGATGCGCTGGATATGCTGCTGAACCAGAACAAGGGTGTTGTGAAGTCCATGGGCGAGATCGACAGCGCCATCCGCAGCACCAACGACGCGGCGAACAATATCGCGAATTCCACGAACCTCATTACAGACATCGCCAGCCAGACGAACCTGTTGTCTTTGAATGCTTCGATCGAAGCGGCCCGCGCAGGCGAGGCAGGACGCGGATTTGCGGTCGTGGCGCAGGAGATCGGCGCGCTTGCTGAACAGAGCGCGAAGACAGCAGATGAAATCAGCAATATCGTAAGAGAGCTGACCGAAGAATCCAAGAGATCCGTGCAGACGATCGATCAGCTGAACGAAGAGCTGGATGCGCAGTCGAAACAGATCGACCAGACGAAGGCAGATATGGAAAAGATGGAAGTCGGGGTCAATTCGGTATCACAGAGCACCGAGGAGATCGCAAGCCGCGTGAGCGCGTTGGAGACAGCCAAGGAGAACCTCCTGACCATCATCGAAGACCTTTCCGCTGTTTCCGAGGAGAATGCGGCTTCCACGCAGGAGACCAATGCTTCCATGGAAGAGCTGAATGCAACCTTCGAGGTCATCAATCACAGCGCAGAAGAACTGAAGGATCTTGCGGCGCAGCTTGATGAACAGATCAGCTTCTTTAAGATCGAAGAATAGGAAAAGACGCTGTAGAGAAGACGTGCGAAAAAGAGTAACGGTCCATCCGTTACTCTTTTTTGAGATTTAATTTCAAGGCAGGGAAATAAAGATGGAAAATAAGTATTTTAATCCAAAAGCTTTGGAAAAAATGAAGAAAACCGATGATCTGGAGGAAGCTCTTCATGTATCGAATCCGGGAGTGATCCTGACGATCATCGCCTGTGTGGCGCTTCTTTGCGGGCTTTTCGCGTGGGGGTTCTTCGGCTCAGTTCATACGGATATCAGCGTTATCGCCGCGAAACTGCCGGACAGTCCTTCGATCTCCTGCATCGTGGATATACACGACCTGTCCATGATCAAGGAGGGCGACCGGGTTATGATCAAGGGAAAGCCTTTCCATGTGGAGCAGCTTTCCACCAATTCGATCAAAAGAGATGATGTGACCGAGAATTACACGGGAGACGAGCTGATCACGGAAGCGATCATGGGAGACAGTAACTTCGGGTACTCGGTGATGATCACCGGAGATGATATGTCGGATATCATGGATGGCGAGATCCTTTCCGCGACGATCATCGCGCAGGAACAACCACCGATCTCGCTGATCTTCGGGCAAGGGTGATTGTATGAGCAGAGTAAAGAAGGTTCCGCAGATCATGCAGATGGAAGCCGTGGAATGCGGCGCGGCGTCGCTTTCCATGGTCCTTGCGTATTACGGGAAATGGGTTCCGCTGGAACAGGTCCGCGCCGAGTGCGGCGTCAGCCGTGACGGCGCCAGCATGTCGAATGTTGTTAAGGCGGCAAGGTATTATGGGCTGGAGGCGAAGGGAATTGCGATCTCCGTAAGCGGCCTGAGAAAGAGGAAAGATTTTCCCTGCATCATCTTCTGGAATTTTAATCATTTTGTTGTTCTGGACGGGTTCCGGGGAAATAACGCGATCATCAATGACCCTGCCAAAGGAATGGTAAAGGTTCCGATGGAGAGGTTTGAGGAAAGCTATACCGGGCTGCTGATCGCGCTTTCACCGGGAGAATCCTTTGAAAAAGGCGGGTCAAAGCCGAATCCGTTTTCTTTTGTGAAAAAACGGATCAAAGGCATGATGGGCGCGGTCTTTATCATCATGCTGCTTGCGGCGGTGGCTTCGGTGGCACAGATCCTCTACACTTCGGTCGGACGCGGATTTATGGACTATGTCCTGTCAGGAGAAGACCCCGGGTGGCTGACGGGTTTTGCGATCGTCATGTTGATCTGCGCGTTTGTCGTGAGTGTGATGTCCATTCTTAAGGCGGTGCAGCTCAAACGCCTGGAAGGCAGGACGGCCGTGATCTCCTCCAGCAAATTCATGCAGCATCTGCTCCGGCTTCCTGTGGGCTTTTATTCGCAGCGGTCGGTGGGTGACATTCAGATCCGCCAAAGGGAAAACGAGACGATCATGTTTACCCTGATGTCGCTGCTTGCGCCGTCGCTGATCAACATTGTGATGTTGATCTTATATGCCGTCGTGATGTTTTCCTACAGCGTCCTGCTCACATGCGTTGGGGTGGGGATGATCCTGATCAACGCATTTGTCGCGCGGTATATTTCCAATAAAAGAAGGGACATTACGCGGTCCATGACACAGGATAACGGGAAACAGTTTGCCGTTATGGTCAGCAGCTTTGAAATGATCGAGACGATACGTTCCGTCGGAGCGGAGGATGGCGTTTTCACCCGTTTTGCGGGCACACAGGCCCTGGTCAATAAATCCCGCGTGAAGCTGCTGAAGATCAGCGAATCGCTGGAACTGATCCCGCAGCTCATGATACAGCTTGCGAATATCGCCGTGTTATGCATCGGCGTGTGGATGATCATCGACGGATCGTTTACGGCAGGCTCGCTCCTCTCGTTTACCGGTTTTCTCGGTATGTTTACGAACCCCGTGAACCAGCTCATCCTTCTCGGGCAGACGATCCAGGAGATGGAGGTTCATATGGATCGTGTGGAGGATGTGATGAAGTATCCTGCAGATGTTCCCGAGGATACGATCACAACGGATACGGAGCTGGCTACGCTGCGGAAGCTTTCCGGGCAGGTGGAGCTGAAGAACATCACCTTTGGATACTCCCCCTTAAAGGACCCGCTGATCAGGGATTTTAATCTCACGATCGAACCGGGAAAATGGGTGGCGCTGGTCGGGACGAGCGGCAGCGGAAAATCTACCGTGGCAAAGCTCGTTTCCGGGCTGTATCAACCCTGGGGAGGAGAGATCACCTTTGACGGAACGCCGCTTTCCGAGGTGCCGAGAGAACAGCTGAAAAGCTCAATGGCCGTTGTGGACCAGGACATCGTGACGTTTGATGACACCATTTCAAATAACATCCGCTTATGGGATCAGTCGATCGAGGACTTTGAGATCATCCTGGCCTGTAATGACGCGGATATTCTTGAGGATATCAACCTTCGCCCCGAAGGGTACCTCGGACGCATCCTGCCGCGCGGATCCAATTTCTCCGGCGGGCAGCTTCAGCGCCTTGAGATCGCGCGCGTGCTGGCGATGGACCCGAGCATACTTGTTCTTGACGAGGCAACCAGCGCGCTGGACGCGGAACGGGAAGAGAAGGTCATGCAGGCCATACGCGACCGCGGGATCACCTGTATCGTGGTGGCGCATCGGTTGTCGACGATCCGCGACTGCGACGAGATCATTGTGATGGACCATGGCAGTATCGTCGAGAGAGGCACGCATGAGGAACTGATCCAAAAGAACGGAGCATACGCGGATCTGATCAGGAATGACTAAAGGATAAAGCAGGAGAAAGAGGGTTCGAATGAATCTGTTTGAATCACAGTTTCAGACGAGGGCAAGGCTGGACCGGCAGAGTACGGAGAACGCCTACGAAACACTGGCCAGAAGCCTGGCCGGCAATCGTCTGACCTTTGAGAAAAATGAGAAGGAACGGCAGGAGGGCGCCATCCAGTCCGTGTTAAAGTATAACGGGGTGCAGCCCGGCGAGGTTCCGGAAGATACGGAGGACTTCAGGGAACGACTTTCCTATATGTGCCGTCCGAGCGGCACCATGTCCAGAGATATACGGCTTGAAGGGAAATGGTATAAGGGGTCCTTTGGCCCGATGCTCGGGAAGTTGAAAACCGGAGAGATCGTCGCTCTGCTCCCGTACGGGATGACGGGTTATGCATATTATGACTATGATACGGGAAAAAAGGTCCGCGTCAATAAAACGGTGGCAGCCGAACTGGAGGACATGGCGATCGTTTTTTACCGCCCACTGCCTTCAAGAAAACTTTCTTTATCGGATTTCTTTTCGTTTTTGATCCATTCGTTTGATATGGCGGACTATGCGCTGGTGTTCATCATGGCTTTGCTTGTCACCTGTGTGGGGATGCTCCCGACGGTCGCGAACAGCATTGTGTTTGACGAAGTGATCCCGTCTGGGTATACGGCGCTTATCCTGCCGATCGCGGCGCTCCTGATCGGGGTCTCCGTCGCAACGCTGCTGTTTACGATGAACCGCAATCTCGTGGCCGGACGCATCTCGCAAAAGCTGACGGTCTGCGCGGAGTCGGCTTTGTATTCAAGGGCCCTGCTGTTGCCGATGGATTTTTACAAACAGTTTTCCGCCGGGGATCTGGCGGGCAGGATCTCCATGTTGAGCATGATCGTGGAGCAGATGGTGAATCTCCTTCTCGGCGGAGGACTTACCGTGATCCTGAGCCTGATCTATGTGATCCAGATCGCGTTCATCGCGCCGTCTCTGGCGCTGCCGGCGCTGGCTATCCTTGTCATCCAGGTGATCGTTATCGTGGTGATCCTGTTTGTGACCATGACGTATGAGAAGAAGGCGCTTACGGCGAGCTCGAAATTGTCCGGCACGGTGAATTCGATGCTCGGCGGGATCCAGAAGCTCAAGCTGGCCGGCGCGGAGGACCGCGCGTTCGCAAAGTGGGCGGGGGAGTATGCACCGTATGTGGAAGCAACATATCGGCGCCCCTGGTTTTTGTTTTCGGTAGACGCGATCATAGCAGCGATCAGCCTCTTTGGCGGGATCGGCATCTATTACGCGGCCGGAAACGGGAATGTATCGGTGGCGGAATTCATGGCCTTTAACACGGCGTTTGGAATGATGACGGCAGCGGTGATGCAGCTCACAACGATGATACCGACCGCCGTACGGATCAAGCCGGCGTTCGAGCTGCTGGAACCCATACTGCAGACGCCTCCGGAAACGGATGAGGGGAACGTTGCCGTTACAGACATAAACGGCTCGGTAGAGATGAACCATGTCGCATTTCGTTATAATGAAAAAACGCCGTATCTCTTTGAAGATCTTTCCTTTAGGATAAGGCAGGGCGAGTATGTGGCATTTGTCGGGAAATCCGGCTGCGGAAAAAGCACCATAATGCGGCTGCTTCTCGGGTTTGAAACCCCGGAACGCGGCAGTGTGAGCTTCGGGAAGCATGACATCTCCCAGATCGATATGCGCGCCTTTCGAAAGTCGGCTGTTGGCGTTGTGCTGCAGAGTGCCGGGCTGATCAGCGGGACGATCCTGGATAATATAACGATCGGAGTGCCCGAAGCGACAGAGGAGGATGCATGGAAAGCGGCGGAGATCGCAGGGATTGCCGACGATATCCGCGAGATGCCGATGGGCATGCATACCATGATCTCCGAAGGCAGCGGCGGGATCTCCGGCGGTCAGCGGCAGAGGATCATCATCGCCCGCGCCGTGTGCAGCGAGCGGAAGGTGCTGATGCTGGATGAGGCAACATCTGCCCTCGATAATATCACGCAGAAGGCGGTCTCCGAGTCGCTGGCGAAGTTAAAGTGCACGCGCATCGTGGTGGCGCATCGTTTGTCCACTGTAAAGAACTGCGATCGGATATTGGTGATCGATAAAGGGATCATCGCAGAGGAGGGAACCTACGAGGCCCTCATCGAGAAAAACGGAATCTTTGCGGAGCTGGTCAAAAGACAGCGGTTGGAAGTGTAAAGGCATAAATTAGTGTCTGCTTATAACAAATTTACGCTGTCCGTGGACGAAGGAATGCTGGAAAATCAAAGAAAAATGTGTTATTATCCTATTGAGAGAGGGGGATGATGCCACAAAGGAGGTGGTGATATGACCGCTAAGAGAATGACATGGGAAGAAATGGTTAAGACCTATCCGGACATGTGGGTGGCTGTGGCTAATCCGGTTATGGATGGAGATTCGCCTGACATATTGGAGGGTGATGTGGTGGCAACTGTTAGTGACGATGATATCGGCGACTATGAGGTTGATCATATCGGCGAAGGATTGAAATATTGCAGAACAACCGATAGTGGCTGGAATGGAATGTTTTATGCGGACTTTAGTATTACAACTGTATAACAGGAAAAACAGACCGTCTTTTATGTATACCTCAAACGGATTAGATGTTACGGCGTTAATGGACTCGGGGGCTGAAACCCCGGTCTGGTGTACGGGGGAGCGGAAAGTTATAAAAGCCTATCCGGAGGCGGTGAAGTTGAAGTGGAAAGCCCAGATCCGTGGATTTGGACAAAAATATGAAAAGGCATCCGTCTATATCATACCCAGATTTTCCATTAAGACGCCGGACGAGGAGTATAATATCATCAATCTTCAGATCGCTGTATGCAATCATTCGCAGATAGGATATGATTTTGTTATGAGCGATACCATGTTTTCCAAGACGAATACATATATAAACCGTCTTGGGAAAAAGTATATGGAGATATACTTTGAAAAGGATGTATACCAGTGCGCATCAAAAAGAGGTGCGGGTACATTCAGCATAGTAACCTTCTCGCAGGAGGATATATCAGAATAAAAGAAAACCGCCAAAGCAGAACGCTTTGACGGTTTTTGTAACGCAGAGGGTGGGATTCGAACCCACGCACCGGGAACCGGCCTAAAGCATTTCGAGTGCCTCCTCTTGGACCACTTGAGTACCTCTGCACGCTTTCCAAGTATAATAGAAAAAGAGATTATTTTCAAGTGACTTCCCCGAAATAATAGGTTATAATACAAATGTATCTGCAAAAAAGCAGGAAATTACCGACAGGAAGGGAGAAAGCGTATGAAAAGAATAGGAATGCTTACCAGCGGCGGGGACTGTCAGGCTCTGAACGCGGCCATGAGAGGTGTTGTGAAGGGCTTGAGCGAGAATGTGGACGAGCTGGAGATCTATGGGTTTTTCAATGGATATCATGGTTTGATCTATGGGAATTATCGTCTCTTGACCGGTCGGGACTTTTCCGGGATCCTGACCATGGGCGGAACGATCCTGGGCACGAGCCGCCAGCCGTTCAAGCTGATGAAAGAGCCGGATGAGAATGGCCTGGACAAGGTGGAGGCCATGAAACACAACTACTACAAACTGAACCTGGACGGCCTTGTGATCCTCGGCGGAAACGGAACGCAGAAGACGGCGAACCTTTTACGGGAGGAAGGGCTGAACGTGATCCATCTTCCGAAGACGATCGATAACGATATCTGGGGCACGGACGTGACCTTCGGTTTCCAGAGCGCGATCGACATCGCCACAGAGGCGATCGACCGGATCCATACCACCGCTGCTTCCCATCATCGTGTCTTCATTGTGGAAGTCATGGGGCATAAAGTCGGATGGCTTACACTGAACGCCGGCATGGCCAGCGGGGCGGACATCATCCTGATCCCCGAGATCCCGTATGACATTGATAAGATCATCAAGGGCATCGAAAAGCGGAACAAGATCGGCAAGGGCTTTACGATCATCGCCGCTGCCGAAGGCGCGATCAGCAAAAAGGATGCCAAGCTCTCCAAGAAGGAATTCAAGGAGAAGATGAAGAACTACAAATATCCGTCGGTTTCCTATGAGATCGCGGACGCTATCCAGAAAAAGACCGGTTCGGAAGTCCGTGTTGTTGTACCCGGCCATGCGCAGCGCGGCGGCGATCCCGATCCGTACGATCGCGTGCTCTGCACCAGACTCGGCGCGGCGGCAGCCATGGCGATCCTGGATAATGAATGGGGCATCATGATCGGTATGGTGAACCGTGGGACAAAGAGGATCCCGCTTGAGGAATCCGCTGGAAAACTGAAGGCTGTCGATCCCGAGGGCACGATCATTAAAGAAGCCAAGTGTGTAGGGATCAGTTTTGGTGACTAATGTATACTGCTTTATATCGTAAGTTCCGGCCCAAATTCTTTTCGGAGGTCAAAGGGCAGGAAACAGTGATCACAACACTGAAAAATCAGATAAAATCCGATCGGATCGGACATGCTTACCTGTTCTGCGGTACCCGCGGGACAGGTAAGACTTCTGTTGCAAAGATTTTTGCGAAAGCGGTGAACTGCGAGAACCCGAAGGACGGGGAACCCTGCGGGGAATGCAGGATCTGCAAGGCGATCGCGGATGGTTCTTCCATGAATGTGGTTGAGATGGACGCTGCCAGCAACAACGGCGTGGACGCGATCCGCCAGATCCGGGATGACGTCGGCTACACCCCTCCGGAGGGGCGTTTCACGGTATACATCGTGGATGAAGCGCACATGCTTACGGACCAGGCGTTTAATGCTCTCTTGAAAACGCTGGAAGAGCCGCCGTCCCATGTGATCTTTATCCTGGCCACGACAGAGGCCAGAAAGATATTGGACACCATCCTGTCGCGCTGCCAGCGATATGATTTTCGCAGGATAGAACCGGATGTGATCGCGGGTCATCTTATGGAGCTTTTGAAGATCGAAGGGGTGAGCGCAGAGGACAAGGCGGTGGATTATATCGCCCGGATGGCGGACGGATCCATGAGAGACGCCCTGTCCCTTCTGGACCAGGCGATCGCTTTTTACCTCGGGCAGGAGCTGACCTATGACCGCGTGCTTTCGGCTCTGGGCGGCGTGGATACGGAGCTCTTTTCCCGGCTTTACGCGGCGATCCTGGAGGAAAACATAAAAGACGCCCTGGAAGTGGTCAATGAAGCCATGATGTCAGGAAGGGATCTTTCCCTCTTTGTCTCGGATTTTTGCTGGTATTTACGGAATCTTCTTCTGGCGAAGAATGTAGGGGATCTTACCGGCCTTGTGGATCTTTCTTCTCAGGACATGGAGATCCTGCAAGATCAGGCAAAGCAATCTTCGGCAAACGCGTTGATGCGTTATATCGAGATCTGCTCCGAGCTTTCTTCTTCTCTCCGTTTTTCCGCGCAGAAGCGGATCCTGACGGAAGTGGCGATGATCCGCCTGATGAAAAGCGAATCCGATACGGATCTTACCGCGCTGCTGGAGCGGATGGATAAGATGGAGGCAAAGCTGGAGAAAGGGATCCCCGTGAGGCAGGCCGAAACTGTCGTGAATGTGGTTCCCGTGCAGGAAAATAAGCCTTCCGAAAAAAAGAAGATCGTTCTTCCCGCGGTGTCGGAAGATATCAAGGAGCTGAAAAGGGTTTGGCCGGAGCTGGTCGAGAGCCTTGATATAGGAAAAATGGTAAGGGCTGTCATTAAGGAACCGATACAGTCACCGAAAAAAGAGGACACGATCTGCTTCATTGTCGAAAACAATATAGGTTATGATACTCTCAGTGACGAGAAGCTTCTGGATGAAATGAAGACGGCCTGCGAAGAGAGGATCGGCAAAAAGATACAGATTGAAATTGTGAATAAACTCAGCGCCGGAAAGGAAGAGATCGATCTTCTCGAGGCGATGAAGGAAAAGATTAATATGGAGATCACAGAGGAGGAATAGGAGAAATGGCAAGAAGAGGCGGTTATCCCGGAGGAATGCCCGGGAATATGAACAATCTGATGAAGCAGGCACAGCGCATGCAGCGTCAGATGGAGGAAGCAAGCAAGGAACTCGAGGAAAAGGAAGTTTCCGCGGCTGCCGGCGGCGGCGTGGTGGAAGTGACCGTTTCCGGGAAAAAGGAAGTGACAAAGGTAAAGATCGATCCGGAAGCAGTGGATCCGGAGGATGTGGAGATGCTGGAGGATCTGATCATGGCGGCTACCAACGAAGCCCTTCGCAAGATGGAGGAATTGTCGCAGAGCAGAATGTCCGAATTTACCGGAGGCCTGGGAGGGCTCATGTAAGAGCATGGATTACTACAGCGTACAGATCCGTGAACTGATCGAACAGCTGAATTCCCTGCCGGGGATCGGCACCAAATCGGCGCAGCGTCTGGCCTTTCACATTTTGAACCTTCCGGAAGAAAATGTGAAAAAGCTTTCGGATACCATTGTCAATGCAAGGACAAAGGTGCGTTATTGCCGCGAATGTTTTACCTTAACGGATAATGAGCTGTGTCCGATCTGTTCGAATCCCGCGAGGGATAAAAAGACGATAATGGTCGTGGAGGACACGAAAGACCTGGCCGCTTATGAGAAAACGCAGAAATACCAGGGGGTCTATCATGTGCTTCATGGCGCGATCTCGCCCATGCTCGGGATCGGTCCGGAGGATATCCGGCTCAAGGAACTGATGACGAGGCTTGCGGGGGATGTGGAAGAGGTGATCATCGCCACGAATTCAAGCCTGGAGGGCGAAACGACCGCCATGTATCTCAGCAAGCTGATCAAGCCGACCGGGATCCGGGTGACCAGGATCGCCAGCGGTGTTCCGGTGGGCGGTGATCTGGAATATATTGATGAAGTAACGCTGCTTCGGGCGCTGGAAGGGCGCACGGAGCTTTAATTATTACGCCCATGTCAACAACAGACAGACAAGCTGAACAACTGAAGAATGAGATACACACCAGGATCCATCGACACAGAAGATGGGTGTTTTTGCGTACCTTTATTTTGATCGCGCTTGTGGTTGGCACGGTGATCTTTTTGTACCGGTATTTCACATATCGGGAATACACGGACTTTGTGGTCAGAACCCAGGAGGACCGCTCGGACACGCCGGCGACCCGTTTTGCCCAGTTCTCCGGCGGGATGCTCAAATACAGCAACGACGGCGCGTTTTTCACTTCTGCCGACGGGGAACTGATCTGGAATCAGACCTTTGAAATGGAAAACCCGGAAGTGGATATCAGAGAAGGCTATGTGGCGATCGGAGATATCGGCGGAAACGATCTTTTTCTTATAGATAAGGAAGGAAACCGGGGGCATCTTGAGACAACGATCCCGATCTATGCGTTTTCCGTGGCCAGGCAGGGGACGGCAGCAGTGCTGCTTGCCGGGGAAAACGAATACTTTCTTCGATTATATGATGCAAAGGCAAAAGAACTGGCTGCCGGAGAACTTTTTATAAGGAACAGCGGCTATCCCATCTCGTTGTCGATCTCGCCGGAGGGGAAAAAGCTTGCCGTGTCTTCCGTGATCCCTACGGGGCGGGAAGTCAGTTCGACGATCACGTTCTATAATTTTGGCGCGGTGGGGCAGAACGAGGAAGACCATATTGTGGGTACATATCAATATGAAGATCTTGTGATTCCCGAGATCTCATTTTTGACGGAAGATATGCTGGTGGCATTCGGAGATTCGAAGGTCCTGCTGCTCTCCGGATCGCAAAAACCGGAGCCGTCGGGCGAAGTGGTTGTGGAGGAAGAGATCCGGAGCGTTTTCTATGATGAGAAGAACTTCGGACTGATCTTAAACAACGGAGACGTGGAAAACTCCCGGCGGATCGAGGTCTATGACCGGAAAGGGCGTCCGCAGATGTCAAAGGACTTTATTATGGATTACGACAAGGCGTATTTCCTCCCGGATGGGGAGATCGTGGTGCAGAGTGATCTCGAGTGCGCTATCTTCAATAAGCATGGCGTCGAACACTTCCATTATACCTTTGATGAAAAGCTGCTTGGCATCGTGCCCGAATATCTGGGGATCTTTTACACGTTTCTGACGGAAGGCTCCACGCTGAAGGTGAGGCTGAAATGAATACGCTTTTGATCATAGTTATAGCACTGATTGTATTTTTTGCCCTTCTCGGGTTCAAGAGAGGGCTGTTTCCGTCCTGGATGGTTCGCTTTCCCGTGATCAGCGGGATCAATCGTATCCTTGGACTTTTGATGGGCATATTGGAAACGTTTCTCCTGGTCTGGATCTTTTTCGCGGTGATCTACCATAATCAGAGCACCGGATTTGCCGAAAATATGATGCCAATGATCGAAAAAAGTGCCTTTCTTTCCTTTCTGTATCATCATAATCTGATCATTTTATTTTTGTCTCTCTTTTTTTGAAAAATAAGGTGAAAATGCCTTGACAGCGGGATTTTGGGGTGATAAACTATCAAACAGTCACCCCACCTGTTATGTTATTTTTTCAAATAAATAAAAAAAATAGTTGACAGGATATAAAACGGGTGCTATGATATCAGAGTTGCGGCGCTTAAAGCCCGTAAACACTGAAGTTCCTTGATAACTGAACAATGAGACAACGTCGAAAAGCGTAAGAATTAAAAACATCAAGACCTTTGATGTTACGGACCTGTTACAGAATAAATTTCCTTCGTGCTTGTCTGGTTTCCCGATTACTTCGTCAGAAAGCCTC
>JAEESA010000006.1 GCA_016286115.1 Lachnospiraceae bacterium | reverse complement strand
GATTTCAAAAATATGAATATAAAAAGGATCTTCCTTCTTCCAGGAAAATCCTTCTATGACCCCTACGGGAATCGAACCCATGTTACCACCGTGAAAGGGTGGTGTCTTAACCGCTTGACCAAGGGGCCTCATCGAAGCTTGCTTCATTTCCGCTCCTTTCTCGCAGAAAAGATACGGTAAAACTCCCCGAGTTGGGCTCGAACCAACAACCCTTCGGTTAACAGCCGAATGCTCTACCATTGAGCTATCGAGGATCAGTAAGAGAGCTGAGCAGCTCGAAAATCATGCAGCCGATGCAAGCTTGCTTGCATTCGGATGTGGGATTTTCGAGATATTTAGCGAACGCTAGGTCCTCAGAGACCGGCGCGAAGCGACGGGCGAAGAGGACACTGCGAAGCTCACGTAGTTTATTATTTCATTTTCTCTTCAACTGGCGCTTTAGCGACGGTCGAAGAGGCTGCATGGTTCGTCATTCGCTTTATCATAAGTAATTTCCGGTGGGCGTTTATCACGCCCACCTATAATAGCATTTTTAACAAAAAACCGCAATCTTTTTTTATTATACGTTTTCTTCGTCTTCACTCACATGGAAGAAGCTGACATTTTCCTGCAGTTCTTCGGCGATCTTCTGCAGATTTTCTGCCTTGTCCACGACGTCTTCCATATTCGTATCGAGCTGTGCAAGAGAAGCGGAGGTCTGTTCGGTGGAAGCTGCGTTCTCTTCGGAAACTGAGGAGAGGGATTCCACGGAGTTCATGATCACATCCTTGTCGGAGTTCAGGGTTTCGACGAGGTTTACGATCTGTTCGTTGCCTCGCTCGGTCTCCTGCAGAAGGTTCAGCATCTCTTCGAAGGCTGCGGTCATTTCCTGGAGCTGTGCGGACTCGCTTGTTGTCGCTTCCTTGATGCTGCCGGTAAGCTCTTTGTTCTTATCAGACATGCGTGTGATGTCGGAAAGCATGCCGGTGATCTCGTTTGCTGCGTTGTTGGAGTCTTCGGCCAGACCCTTGATGTTATCGGCAACCACAGCGAAGCCCTTGCCGGCTTCACCGGCTCTTGCAGCCTCGATGGAGGCGTTCAGTGCGAGGAGGTTTGTCTGGCTGGCGATAGCGATGATGGATTCGGCAGCCTTGCTGATCTCTTCGACAACTGCTGCGGTCTGGTTCACGGAATCGGCAACCTGGCCGGCCATCTCGTCGGTAGCCTCGTCAGCTTCCTTAAGCTGCTGCAGCTGTTTCTGTACTTTGACTGATTCGTCGTATACGGTGCGTCCGTTTTCGAGGTTGTTGTTTGCTGCGGCCAGAACCTGTTCCACAGCATCGCCGATGCTGATCGTGATATCGGAGGTACTCTGTACGTCCTGCGCCATCATGGTAGCGCCGTTTGCAAGATCGGAAACTGCCTGGTTGATGTCGTTCGTGGTGCGCTGGCTGTCGGAGATACGGTCCTTCGTGTCCTCTGCGCCGCGATTTACACTTCCGGCATGGCCGATGACCTTGATCAGTGCATCCTGCAGTTTCGCGCGCATATCTTCCATTCCGTCGCTCATAGCTACAAGTTCGGTGATGGTGCTGTCGCTGGAAACCTTTGTTACGAAATTACCGTTTGCCATCTTTTCGACGGATTTTGCCACGCCATTGATGTTCTTCGAGATCTTGGTGGCGATGACCAAAGCGATGATCAGAAGGACTGCTGCGATGACGCCGAAGATGATCGCGGAGATCAGGATCGTTCTGTTAATGGCAGCTTCGTTTTTCTTCACTTCGTTCGTTGCCCAGACTTCGGTAACATCCTGCATTTCGCTCAGAGCGGATCTGGCGGCATAGAACTCATTTACGAAAGCATCCCAATCGCCTTCCAACGTTTCCGGATTATAATAGGAAAGCCAGAGGTTGAAATCTTCTTCAAAGGCTTTTTCCAGCTGTTCAAATGTGCTGGAGCTGCCTTCGATATGAGTGCCGGACCACAGATCCGCGTCGGTCTTCGCGATCTGAAGAGCCGTTGCGATCTTTTCGGCTACCTGATCCCGGTTTTCAATGAAATCGGAAAGTGTTGTAGCACGGTTTTCATCACTCATGGTCTCATATTCGTCATGGTGAAGGATCGCTGCCTGCATGGCCTGATACAGATCACGGTCTGCGTTTAGCAGCGTTGTATCGACCTCGTACAGGGTTTCCATGTACAGCTTTTCGTCCTGATCCTCCATTTTTTTCAGCTGCAAACTGAAAAAGATGATCGAGACCACCAGGGCGGCGACCAAGGGGCCGGTGAGCATGACAAGGGTCAACTTCATGCTGAGTTTTCCACCAGATTTTTTCTTCATTTCCAAACCTCCGCATAATTATTTATTATTATGGATCGGATCAGCGATCCAAAAAAATCAGTTTAGCGATTCCTTCCGAATTCGAAGGGCTTGAAAAAACCGTCGTAAAATACAGGGACAACTTATCCTGCTTTTGTTTCCACCGCCTGTTGACGGCCGGTGTCGTACAGCGGGATGTCAGTGTCCCTGCATCAGGGTAATCCTTTAAAAATCCGCTTTGCCAAGATGGTCAGAGAATTCCGTCAGATCTTACTGAGCTTTCTGAGCGCATCTTCCGGGATCAGGCATTCATAATACTCCAGAAAATGAGCCTTGAGTCCTTCCGTGTATTTTTCCTGAACGGCATACTCGGACATGATGTTGCAGACTCTGTTGAAATCTTCGGGAGAGCGAACTCCCTTCGAAAGCACCAGAAGAAACTGCCCGGTTTTCGGATCCTTAAAAAGAATACTGCTTTCGCAATAGAAATTTTTCAATACATGAGAAAGCCGGATCACCTCCGAAAGCTCCTTGAAACGGAAGAGCTTTGTGATGTTCAGACTTTCGTTTCTGGTCGGAACCGTATCCTTCAGAGGGATAAAGGGCGTATCGCTCTTGTATTCGTCCTTTTTCTCTTCCAGTTCCTTTTCTTCCGTGATCCTGCGGAACAGATCCAGAACACTGTCTGCGCCTTCGGGCTCCGGAAGCCGCATGTTATCGGCATAATCCGGATCGGTCTCCTCGGGCTCGTCCGAAAAGCGCGAAAAACGGGTATCCAGCTCTTCCGGATATTCCACCTTGGTGATGACCAGAATGACGGATTCCGTGGAAAGCGGGATCGCTTCCACCATCAGCGGAATGTCTTCCGCTTCGAAACCGAATTCATAGGAAGCCTGTTGCATCATCTCCCGAAAGAGAACCCTTGCCTTTTCGGAACCGTAGGCCAGTTCACTGATCTTTAATTGTCTTCGTAACAGATCCTCCTTGGTAAGTGTGCAGCGGATCTGTGTTTCACTGATTTTTTCTATCTTCATATAATTCCTCTGATAAATATAGTAAGTATAAGAAAAAATTGAGTTTTCGTCAAGATTTTCGTTGTGAATCACTACCATAATTTACTATTCTAATAATTCGTACGAATAAAGTGATAACTTGTGGTTGCCAGAGAGAAAAAAAAGTGATATAAGAGATGTAAGCGAGGATTCGCACAGGATTTCGATTCTGCGGTTTGTGCATGTTCTGGCACATTCGAACCGCATTTCGATCCACCATCATTTCGATGGACTTTCCAGTTTTATTACATTTTTACATATCCCTGAGCGGATCTTTGTTAATTTTTCATGTCCGCAGCCGGCGCAGACATGAGGAAAGGGGGTGAAAAAGTCTATTTTTCCCGAAGATTCTATAATGCGGGAGACCGGATAAAAAGACAGTTTTCTTCGGGAAAAGCGTGAGGTTGGATAAGGTATACCACGAAACCGATCAAACCTCCGAAAAATGACGGAGAAAAAACCGAAAGAACCTAAAGTGTTTAATCTAAAGGAGATCAAGGAAGGAGGAAGCTTATGAAAGATTACTCGAATCATCAATCCTCGGATCCGCTGATCAAAAAAAGTCTCTTTTGCGAGCTAAAGGTCATGGCCGACAAGGGCGTGACCCTGCTCATGGACGGAAGACGGAGCTCACCGGGTTTTATCGCCCAGAAAGCCAGCCTATCCAACCGATATTACTCTTATATGAGAGACTATGTCTTTATCGGCGGCGTGCTGAAAGAGTTGCGATTCGACAAAGTAAGAAATCCGTAACCCTATGAGTTACAAAGGAACCCGTAAACAAAAGTGTGCGTAAGGAACTCCCAGTGCCTTACCTGCGGGTAAAAACAGAAAATAATACGAAATGGGGACAGTCTGTGAGAAAACCCATAGCGCTGTCCCCTCTCTTATGTTAAGATGAAAAACATGAAGAAGAAAATGATACCGATCATCACGGTGATCTGCCTGGTGATCGCCATAGCAGCAGGCATGCTGATCTGGCGCTATTATGACAAACATTATGTATATACAAAGGAAAGAGCCGATCTTACGGAATACTTTTCCCTGGCCGATGAAAATGACATCGCTGTGATCGAGGACGATGTGCAGCGGGAGGGGGACGTGCTCCTGAAAGACGACAGGGTCTATGTTTCCTATGACCTGGTCCATGAGCTGAACGACCGGTTCTATCTGGATCGGAAGGAAGGGCTCCTGATCTATTGCACGGACAATAGTCTTGTCTCTTTTGACATAAACGACACTGAAAACAAGTATTTTATCAATCATCAGCCGGTGGAGACCGAATATCCGATTCTGCTGAATGAAGGAGACGAGATCTTTCTGGAGCTGGAGTTCATTGATCCCTGGCTTATGCAGGATGTGATGTTTTATCGGGACCCGGGGCGCCTTGTGATCATAAGCACGTTTGAACCGGAAGAAGTGGTACACAGTCTCAAAAATACAGCGATCCGGATCAAGGGAGGGATCAAAAGCCCGATCCTTAAAGATGTGGAGGAAGGCGACACGCTTTCCCTGCTGGAAGAAGGAGAGAATTGGGAAAAGGTTTCCGACAATACCGGTTTTGTGGGTTATGTGGAAAAGGGTTCCCTTTCGGAGGTCACGGAGGAGCAGATCGCGGCGGAAAAGCCCGAGGAGATTTATACGCATCTGTCTCTCGGCGCGCCGGTTTCCATGCTCTGGCATCAGACGACGAATACCGATGAAAATGACGAGATCGGTTCCCTTTTGAATTCTGTTCATGGGGTGAATGTGATGTCGCCCACCTGGTTCTATATGAATGATAATGAAGGCGGGCTTGCCGATCTCAGTTCTACCTCCTATATTCAAACCTGTCATGACCGTGGGCTCAGTGTCTGGCCGCTGGTCAGCAATCTTGAAAATTCGGAGGTGGACGATAATTATGTTCTGTCCCATACCTCTCTCCGGAGGCAGCTCGAGGAAAATATCATTCAGAAATATACAGCGGTCGGCGCGGACGGCATCAATCTGGATTTTGAGCAGATCGAGCCGGAATACGGGGAGGATTATGTACAGTTTGTCCGGGAGCTTTCTCTGATGTGCGCCGAAAACGGGCTCATCCTTTCCGTGGATACCTATGTGCCGCAGTCGTATTCCAAATACTATAACCGCGATGAACAGGATAATTACGCGGATTATGTCGTGATCATGGGATATGATGAGCACTATGTCGGCTCGGATGAGGGATCGGTGGCTTCCCTTCCGTTCGTTTCGAATGGCGTGAAAGATACGATCGCAGAAGGCGTGGAGCCGTCCCGGATCGTGCTCGGAATGCCGTTTTATACGAGACTCTGGATCGAAACGCCCAAAGCTGAGGCGGGGAGTGACCTGGAACAGGCTTCTGACGATTATGTGGACTATGATCTGAAGAGCGAGGCCATCAGCATGCCGACGCAGAACGCGACGGTGGCTGCGCATAACGCTGTTGTGACCTGGATCGAAGAACTGGGGCAGAATTTCGCAGTTTATATTGAGGACGGCATCACCTATAAGATCTGGATGGAAGACCTCAGCTCTCTTGAAAAAAAATTAGGCGTTGTCAAAGACAACGCCATAGCCGGCTGTGCGTTTTGGAAAGCAAAACTGGAAGTGCCGGAAGTCTGGGATTTAATTGCTGAAGTTGTAGATAGTCTCTGACCGGAAGGTATCGCCGGGTTTTAAGACCACATCCGGGAAATTCGGGTGGTGGATACTGTCCGGGAAATGCTGTGTTTCCAGGCAGCAGGCGCCGTGAGAAACATTGTCCTTTCCTTCTTTTCCGCGGCTGTGCAGTAAAAAGTCATTGACATAGAGCTGCAGGGCCGGCTGATCCGTGAAACAGGTCATGCGGATGCCGCTTTCCTCGGAATAAAGGACGGCCGCCTCGCGAAGGCCTGAGCCGTTCAGCGCAAAACAGTGATCATAGGTGTTCTTTACAGCGGTCAGCTGGGGATGCGGTTCGTTGATATCCCGGCCGATCGCTTTTGCTTCTCTGAAATCGAAGGGCGTTCCTTCCACATCCATATATTCTCCTGTCGGGATCTGCGTGTCGTCATTCGGAGCGATCTTATCGGAAAAGATCGTGAGCTTATGATCCAGAACGGATCCGCTGTCGCAGCCGTTCAGATTGAAGTAGGCATGGTTTGTAACATTTAAGATCGTGTCCTGATCGGTCTCGGCTTCATATATGATAGTCAGCTCATTGTCCTCGGACCAGCGGTAGGTCACGGTCAGCTTTAATGTGCCCGGGAAACCCTCTTCTCCGTCGGCTGAGGTGTAGGTCAGCGTCACGCCGTCTTCCGTTTCTTTGCCGGTGAATACTCTCTGTCCGAAGCCGGTCGGCCCGCCGTGAAGGCTGTTCGGCCCGTTATTGATGGCCAGATGATACTCTTTTCCGTTCAGAGAAAACAGGCCTTTTGCGATCCGGTTCGCGTATCTTCCGCAGACAGCGCCGACAGAGGAATCGTCTTTTTCATATTCCGCAAGATTCTCGATCCCGAACACCACATCCCGTAAATTGCCCTGACGGTCCGGAACGCAGATGCTGCGGATGCGGCAGCCGAATTCCAGGATCTCCACAGATGCGCCCTTGCTGTTCTTCAGGATAAAGCGGTGAACTGTGCCGGATTTTTCGGATTCTCCAAATACTTCTTTGATCACTTCCATTAGCAGGTACCCCCTTGATAATAATGGTGATGGTTTACTGTTCAAAAATCGCGGCAAACACTTGCTGTTTGCGGCATAGTTGAAAAATGTAATTATTCACAGCCGAACCACGCACTGGCTGCGTGGTTACGGCCCAATGCGTTTCGATTGAGATGAGTTTTGCCCATCGCCGTAGGCGGTTTAATTGGCAAAACCTGTTACATTCACGGCCTTGAGAGGCCGTGAATAGTAACGAAAAAATAATAACACGGAAAAGAAAATGGTGCAAGAGCAGCGTAAGCGTGGTATGATAGGAAAGGCTATGACTACCGAATTGATACAGCTGCTTCATGATAAAAAAGATGAGGAAGCGTTTAAAAAAGCAGGAAAGATAATAAAAAAGGGCGGCCTGGTGGCGTTTCCCACGGAAACCGTGTACGGGCTCGGCGGAGATGCCCTAAATCCCGACAGCTCCCGAAAGATCTACGAAGCAAAGGGGCGGCCCTCCGATAATCCGCTGATCGTCCACATCGCCGACACTCAAAAGCTGGCCGAGATCGCCGAAAAAGTGCCGGAGACAGCCTGGCGGCTGGCGGAGGCCTTCTGGCCGGGTCCGCTGACGATGATCCTTCCGAAGAAAAAGATCGTTCCTTTTGAAACGACAGGAGGATTGCCCACGGTGGCGATCCGCGAACCGGGACATCGCGCCGCATTATCCTTTATCCGGGCGGCGGGAGGCTTTATTGCCGCTCCGAGTGCCAATCTGTCCGGTTCTCCGAGCCCGACGACGGCTCTTCATGTGATGCGGGATCTGGAAGGAAGGATCGATATGATCCTGGACGATGGCACGTGCGCAGTCGGTCTGGAATCGACGATCGTGGATCTTTCCGAAGACCGGCCCATGATCTTACGGCCCGGCGGGATCACAAAGGAAGCGTTAAAGGATGTGATCCCGGATATCGTTCTGGATCCGGGGCTTATGTCCGAAAATGAAGAACAGCGTCCGAAAGCGCCCGGCATGAAATATCGTCATTATGCGCCGAAAGCGGAGCTTTTCATCATCCGCGGCAGTGAAGAAAAGGTGATCGAAAAGATCAATTCCCTGACAGAGCGTGATCTGAAGGAAGGGAAAAAACCGGCGGTTTTGTGCGTGGAAGAGACAAAAGAAGCCTATCATGCTCCCTGTGTGCTGTCGGTAGGCAGCCGGCTGGAGGGAGAAGAGGTGGCGCGGCGGCTCTATAGCGTTCTGCGGGAGTTTGACCGGCAGGGCGTGGACCGCATCTATTCCGAGGGTTTTTCGGAGGAAGGAATCTATCTGGCCGTCAGCAACCGTCTTTTGAAGGCGGCAGGCCATAAAGAGATCCATATACCATGAACATAAAAAAGATCATTTTTGTCGAAGAAAACGATACCTGCCGCGCACCAATGGCGGCGGCGCTTTTGAAAGAATGTCCGTTAAAACGTCCTTTGGAGATTGTCTCAAGAGGCCTGGTCGTGCTATTTCCGGAGCCCTTAAACCAAAAAGCCGAGGCGGTCATGATCGGGAACGGCATCACGCTTGAAAATTTCACTTCCACGCCATTTCGGCCCGAGGAGGTTTATCTCAATACGCTGGTGCTGACGATGGAACAGAAGCAGAGAGACCGTGTCCGGAAGCTCCTCGGAGAGGATTGTTCACCGGAACAGGTACAGACTCTGAATGAATATGTGGGGGAAGAGCTCGAGATCATGGATCCCTACGGAGCCACCATTCCCGCCTATGGAGTACTGTTTGAGTCCCTGAGCCGTACGATCAAAAAGCTCGCGGACCAGTTGAATGAAGAAAATATATAAGGAAGGGAGCGAGAGTCATGTCAAACGTAATCATAATGGATCACCCTTTGATCCAGCACAAGATCGGACTACTGCGGCGGAAGGAGACGGGAACCAAGGATTTTCGGGATCTGATCAGTGAGATCGCCATGCTGGAGTGCTACGAGGCGACCAGGGATCTGCCGCTGGGTGATGTGGATATTGAAACTCCTGTCGCAAAGGCTACGGTAAAGGAGCTGCAGGGAAAGAAACTGGCTATCGTCCCCATTTTGCGGGCCGGCCTTGGGATGGTGGAAGGAATGCTGCGCATGATCCCGGCGGCGAAGGTGGGCCATATCGGGCTTTACCGGGATGAAAATACGCTGGAGCCCATTGAGTATTACTGCAAGCTGCCGGATGACTGTGAAGAGAGAGAAGTGTTTGTTGTGGACCCGATGCTGGCCACCGGCGGTTCCTGCGTGGCGGCGATCTGGCGGCTGAAGGACCGCGGGGTACGGCATATTCATCTGATGTGCATCATTGCCGCTCCCGAAGGGATCGAGGCGGTGCAAAAGGCGCATCCGGATGTGGAGATCATCATCGGCGCGAAGGATGAGAGGCTGAACGAATACGGATACATTGTTCCCGGGCTCGGCGATGCCGGTGACCGGATTTTCGGAACGAAATAAGGGGTAGGACATGAGCGACAAGAGGCAGGATTATATTTCCTGGGACGAATATTTTATGGGAGTGGCGATCCTTTCCGGCATGCGGTCGAAGGATCCGCATACACAGGTGGGCGCCTGTATTGTCAGCCAGGATAACAAAATTTTATCCATGGGATATAACGGCTTTCCGACAGGCTGCTCGGATGATGAATTTCCCTGGGCAAGGGAAGGCGGCCCGCTGGAAAACAAATATCTCTATACGACGCATAGTGAACTGAATGCGATCCTGAATTTCCGCGGCGGGTCTCTCGAAGGGTCAAAGCTTTACGTTTCGCTGTTTCCCTGCAACGAATGCGCCAAGGCGATCATCCAGAGCGGGATCAAGACCATCATCTATGATGATGATAAATATGAAAAAACGCCTTCCGTGATCGCCAGCAAACGCATGCTGGACGCCGCCGGAGTGACCTATTACCGGTATGAACATTCAGGAAGAAAAATAGATATTGATTTATAAATGGACTTTTTTGAAATTTTTGTATATAATATGCGATAAGTGTGTGTATGAAGAAGCAGAAAAAAGTCTTTCAGGCTCTTTCCATGATCATGCAGTTCTCCTTTAATATGCTGGTTCCCATCCTCGGCCTGACTCTTCTCGGCGTGTGGATCGGCCGGAAAACAGGAGTGACCTGGATCGTGATCCCCCTGTTTTTCCTCGGGGCCCTGGTGGGCTTTCGGAACTGCTATGTGATGGCGAAGAAGATATATGAACCTGATCGTAAAAAGACTGAAGACTCTGAATAACGCCCTGCCCGGACTGATCCTCGGGATCATCCTGATCGGAGCGGTGGAAGAGCTCGCGATCGTCTGGTTCGTGCCGGATAAGATCCAATTCACGGTCGGACTCTGGATCGGAGTTGGGCTGGCAATCTATATGTCGATCCATATGGCGTTTGCGATCCGCAGCGCTACGGACTTTCGGACGGAAAAGCAGGCAAAGGCAACCGCTATCCTGCATGCGATCCTGCGTTATGCCGTTGTGGCGGTCATTCTCTTTCTGACGGCGTATTTCAAGATCGGCTATGTCCTGGCGTCCCTACTCGGAGTCATGAATCTGAAATTCTCGGCCTACCTGCAGCCGACATTAAATAAATTTGTAGAAAAAAGGAGGTGAAGAGATTGGGAGGAACATTGCTGATGAGCTCTGGTTCCAATGTGGATTTCATGATCCACGGTCTTTTCAGTTATAATTTCCCCGGTCTTGGGGAGGTTTGGATCACAACTTCTCATGTCTGTATTCTCCTGGTCATGCTCATCATCCTTGTCTTCGCCATCGTGGCGAACCGGGCGATGAAGAAAGCAACGGAGGTTCCCGGAAATTTCCAGAATATCGTGGAATTGATCGTGGAAAAGCTGGACGGTATGATCGAAGCCGTTATGGGCAAGAATGCAAAATACTTTGCCAACTATATCGGCACGATCTTTATTTTCATCCTGCTCAGCAACTTTTCGGGCCTTCTGGGTCTGAGGCCGCCGACAGCGGATTACGCTACGACCTTTGCCCTTGCGATCATGACCTTCTGTATCATTACATTCCAGAAGTTCAAGCATCAGCACGTGAAGGGCGTTGTCAAGGGTCTGTGCAGTCCCTGGGTCTTCTGGGCGCCGATCAACCTGATCGGAGATTTAGCAGTACCGGTTTCCATGAGCCTTCGTTTGTTCGCGAACGTTCTTTCCGGCGTCGTGATCGAAGCTCTGGTCTATACCCTGCTTTCCTGGGTTGCCACGGTCTGGCCGGCATTCTTGCACGTATACTTCGACCTCTTCAGCGGCGCGATCCAGACATACGTCTTCTGTATGCTGACGATGACATATGTAAATCAGGCGATCGAGGACGGAGAGTACTAAAAGTTTTCAAAATAGCAACATAATATCCAAATTAGAAACTATTGTAAGGAGGAAAATGATATGGATATCAATGGACAGGATTTTATCAGAGGCTGCTCAGCCATTGGCGCAGGTCTCGCTCTGATCGCGGGCGTTGGCCCTGGTATCGGCCAGGGTATTGCTGCCGGTCATGGCGCTTCGGCAGTGGGTCGTAATCCGGGCGCAAAATCCGACATTACCAGTACGATGCTTCTTGGTCAGGCTGTTGCCGAGACCACAGGTCTGTATGGTCTGGTTACCGCACTCCTTCTGATGTTCGTGCAGCCCCTGGTCGGGTAAAAAGCGCATGAACAAACAGTTGAAAGGAGGTGGAGGGAAGCTGCTATGGGTACAATGATTATGGCGGCGGAGACCGGATATACCAGGTTATTCAACCTGGACGCACAGTTGCTTCATGATTCCATTTTGCTGGCAATAGCGGTCTTTGTTCTGTTCCTTTTGCTGTCCTATCTTTTGTTCAACCCTGCCAGAAAGATGCTGCAGGGCAGAAAACAGAAGATCGCGGATGAGCTTAAAGATGCGGCAGACGATAAAGAGACTGCAGCCAAGCTGAAGGCTGAATACGAAGAAAAGCTGAGAAATGTTGATAAAGAAGTAGAGAAGATCATTTCCGATGCCCGGCAGAATGCTCTGATCGGTGCGGCTATGATCGAGGATGAAGCCCGTGATGAGGCTCATCGGATCGTGAAGAGAGCGGAAGAAGAAGCAGCGCTTGAGAAATCCCGCGCGATGGATGAGATGAAGAACGAGATCATCGCCATTGCTTCCATTATGGCAGGCAAGGTGGTGGCTGCGAACATCGATACTACCGTGCAGCAGCAGCTGCTTGATGAAACCCTGCGGGAAATGGGTGAAGCAACATGGCAAAGCTGATCGAAAAAGTTTATGGCGATGCTCTGTTTCAGCTTGCGGTAGAAGAAGGCCGGGTAGATGAGTTTTATGATGCGGCGAACAGGGTCTATAAGCTCCTTCATGAGTATGTCGGAGATGACTCGATGATCGCCCACATCCTGGCGCATCCGAAGATTGCGAGAGAAGAGAAGGTCCGTTTGGTGGAAAAGGCCTTTAGAGGCCGTGTCCCTGATGAGATGACGGCTCTCTTTATGCTCCTTGTGGAAAAGAACCACATGGACAAGCTGGACGATGTCATGCTGTATGTGATACAGCAGACCAAGGAATACAAGCGGATCGGCGTCGCGCATGTAAAAACAGCCGTTCCTTTGACAGAGGAACAGAAGAAAGCGGTGGAAAAAAGATTACTGGAGACCACCGACTACCTTTCTTTTGAGATGGATTATAAGACGGATCCTGCCCTGATCGGAGGGATGGTGATCCGCATCAATGACCGGGTCATTGACAGCTCCATTCAGTCGAAGCTTTATGCTTTGCGACGGGAACTGTCTCAGATTCAGGTCAACAACCTTTAACAGTCGGGAGGAACTCCATGAATTTGAAACCAGAGGAAATCAGTTCCGTTATCAAAGAACAGATCAAACATTTCGCCTCGAAGCTTGCCGTTTCAGACGTGGGTACCGTCATTCAGGTGGCGGACGGTATCGCCCGTATCCATGGTCTGAATAACGCCATGCAGGGTGAACTTCTGGAATTTCCGGGTGAAGTCTACGGCATGGTTCTGAACCTGGAAGAGGACAATGTTGGTGCTGTGCTTCTGGGAAGCCAGAAGAATATCAATGAAGGGGACGTGGTAAAGACCACCGGGCGGACGGTTTCCGTGCCGGTCGGCGATCAGATGCTGGGCCGTGTTGTGAATGCCCTCGGCCAGCCGATCGACGGAAAAGGCCCCATTGAAACGGATAAATTCAGACCGATCGAGCGTGTGGCGCACGGCGTTATCTTCCGTAAATCCGTGGATACGCCGCTTCAGACCGGGATCAAGGCTATCGATTCCATGATCCCCATCGGCCGCGGTCAGCGTGAGCTTATCATCGGCGACCGCCAGACCGGGAAGACAGCCATTGCGATCGATACGATCATCAACCAGAAAGGCCAAAACGTAAAGTGTATTTATGTGGCCATCGGACAGAAAGCTTCCACGGTGGCTTCCATTGTGAAGACCCTGGAAGAATTCGGTGCCATGAGTTATACCACCGTTGTAGCCAGTACGGCTTCGGAGCTCGCTCCGCTGCAGTACATCGCTCCTTATGCGGGCTGCGCTATCGGTGAGGAATGGATGGAGAGCGGACAGGATGTGCTTGTGATCTATGATGATCTGAGTAAGCACGCGACGGCATATCGTACCCTGTCACTGCTGCTTCGGCGTCCGCCGGGACGTGAAGCTTATCCCGGAGACGTTTTCTATCTGCATTCGAGACTTTTGGAACGCGCGGCAAGACTTTCCGATGATCTCGGCGGCGGCAGCCTGACTGCCCTTCCGATCATTGAGACGCAGGCCGGCGACGTTTCGGCGTATATTCCCACGAACGTGATCTCGATCACGGACGGACAGATCTATCTGGAAACGGAAATGTTCAATTCCGGTTTCCGTCCGGCTATCAACGCCGGTCTTTCCGTTTCCCGTGTTGGTGGCGCCGCGCAGATCAAGGCGATCAAGAAGTATGCAGCCCCGATCCGTGTGGAATTGGCGCAGTATCGTGAACTGGCAGCATTCTCCCAGTTCGGTTCGGAATTGGATGCAGCCACCAGCCAACAGTTGGCGCAGGGCGAACGGATCCGTGAGATCTTGAAGCAGCCCCAGTATCAGCCGATGCCGGTGGAGAAGCAGGTGATCATCATCTACGCAGCAACAAATAAGTATCTTCTGGATGTGGAAGTGGACAAGATCTCTGATTTCCAGGATCAGCTTCTGGATTTCATCGATATGAAATATCCGCAGATCCCGCAGAAGATCCGTGAAACAAAGGTGCTGGATGAGGAGACCGAGAAGCTTCTTATCAAAGCGATCGAGGAATGCAAGAATAACAAGAAATAGTGAGAAGAAGGAGGCAATTCTATGGCTTCCATGAAGGATATAAAGCGGAGGAAAAGCTCGATCCAGAGCACCCAGCAGATCACGAAGGCCATGAAGCTGGTTTCCACCGTCAAGTTCCAGAAGGCCAAGGGCCGGGCGGAACAGGTACATCCTTATTTTGAACATATGTATCGGACCATTCTTTCCATTTTGGGAAGATCCGAAAATATCAACCATCCCTATCTTTCGGCCGGAGCGTCCGACCGAAAGGCGGTTGTGGTTCTGACCGCAAACCGCGGCCTGGCCGGCGGCTATAACTCCAACATCGTAAAGCTTCTGCTTTCTCAGGGTTTTGAGAAAGAGCAGGTGGATGTGTATGCGGTCGGGTCCAAGGGCCGGGATGCGCTGGTACACAGGGGATTTTCCATCAAGGATGATGCGTCCGAAATCGTCGAGGCGCCGAACTTCAGTGACGCCAAAAGACTGTGTGAAAAGGTTTTACAGAGTTTTGTGGACGGGGAGATCGGAGAGATTTATCTTGCCTACACACATTTCAAAAATACGGTGGTTCATGAACCTCAGTTCTTAAAGCTCCTTCCGGTAGAGTTTTCTTCGGATGAGATAAAGGACGCGTCTAATCCGGACACAAAGCTTTTGATGAATTTTGAACCAAATCCGGAGGAGGCATTAAATGCCATCATTCCGAACTATGTGACCAGCCTGTTTTACGGAGCTTTGATGGAAGCGGCAGCTGCCGAGAACGCGGCCCGTATGCAGGCAATGGATAATGCCACCAACAACGCCGAGGAAATGATCGATGATCTGTCGCTGAAATACAATCGCGCGCGGCAGGGCTCCATCACACAGGAGCTGACAGAGATCATTGCCGGAGCGGAAGCGATAAGCTAGGAAAGAAGAAAGGAATCAGAAAATGGCAGAGAACAAAGTGGGTAAGATCACTCAGATCATCAGTGCCGTTCTGGATATCAAATTCCAGGAGGAATACCTTCCGGAGATCAACGAAGCGATCCGGATCCCTCTGAAGGACGGAAAAAATCTGACCGTGGAGGTGGCGCAGCATCTTGGTGACGATACGGTTCGCTGTATCGCCATGGGTCCGACAGATGGTCTTGTGCGTGGAATGGATGCCATCGCTACGGGCGGTCCCATTTCGGTGCCGGTTGGGGAGAAAACCCTGGGCCGGATCTTTAATGTTCTTGGAGAACCCATCGACGAGCAGCCGGCTCCCACAACAGAGGAAACCTGGCCGATCCACAGGAAAGCGCCGAGTTTTGAGGAACAGGCCACGAGCCAGGAAATGCTGGAAACCGGGATCAAGGTCGTGGATCTTCTCTGTCCTTATCAGAAGGGCGGAAAGATCGGGCTTTTCGGCGGCGCCGGTGTTGGCAAGACGGTTCTGATCCAGGAATTGATCCACAACATTGCCACAGAGCACGGCGGGTTTTCCGTGTTCACAGGCGTTGGGGAACGTACCCGTGAAGGGAACGACCTTTACTATGAAATGAAGGAATCCGGTGTTATCGATAAGACCACGATGGTCTTCGGTCAGATGAACGAGCCCCCCGGAGCCAGAATGCGGGTGGGTCTTGCGGGACTTACCATGGCGGAATATTTCCGTGACAAGGGCGGCAAGGATGTTCTTCTTTTCATTGACAATATCTTCCGTTTTACGCAGGCAGGTTCCGAGGTGTCGGCTCTTCTTGGCCGTATGCCTTCGGCCGTGGGTTATCAGCCGACGCTGCAGACGGAAATGGGCGCTCTGCAGGAGCGGATCACATCAACAAAGAATGGTTCCATCACTTCCGTTCAGGCGGTTTACGTGCCTGCGGATGACTTGACGGACCCCGCACCGGCGACAACCTTCGCCCATCTGGATGCGACAACGGTTCTGGAGCGCGGGATCTATCCGGCCGTGGATCCGCTCGGATCGACATCCCGTATTCTGGATCCCCGTATTGTCGGAACCGAACATTTCCGTACAGCCCGCGGGGTGCAGGAGATCCTTCAGCGTTATAAAGAACTGCAGGATATCATCGCGATCCTCGGTATGGAAGAACTTTCCGAAGAGGACAAGCTTGTGGTTTCCAGAGCCCGTAAGGTACAGAGATTCCTGTCCCAGCCCTTCTTTGTGGCAACACAGTTCACGGGCCTGGACGGAAAATACGTGCCGATCGCGGAGACGATCCGCGGGTTCAAGGAGATCCTTGAAGGAAAGATGGATGATGTGCCGGAACAGAATTTCCTGAATGCCGGTACGATTGATGAAGTCAGACAAAGGGTGAAATAATGGCGGAAGTATTTGAGGTTCAGATCATAACGCCGGAACGGATCTTTTTCACCGGCGAAGCAACCATGCTGGAATTCAATACAGAATCCGGAGAGATCGGCGTCTATCCGAGACATATTCCCCTGACCACGATCCTGCGCTCCGGGATTGTAAAGATCCATGAGGAAAACGGCGAAAAAAAGGCCGCCCTTCATGGCGGATTTGCAGAGATCCTGGGCGATAAGGTTACTCTTCTTGCGGAAGAGGCGGAATGGCCGGATGAGATCGATCTTGAACGCGCCGAAGAAGCAAAGAAGAGGGCGGAAGAACGGCTGAAAAACAAAGAAGACAGCCTGGATGTTCTTCGCGCCGAAATGTCACTGAAGCGTGCGCTGACCCGGATCAATCTGCTGAAGTAGTTATTGGAGCTCTTTCAGACCCAGCAGGGCGGCTCCGAGAGCGCCGACGATCTCAGGATCCTTTGGCAGCAGGAGCTTTGCATGCAGCAGTTGTTCCAACGCATATACCACGCCGGGGTTTTTGGCAACCCCGCCGGTCATACAGAAAGAGGGTTCAAGCCCTGTTTTACGGAGCAGAGTCATGGCTTTGTTCGCAATGGCGCGATGTACGCCGGCGGCAATGTCAGCCTGCTCCTTATTTAATGCGATCAGAGAGATCACTTCCGATTCCGCGAAAACCGTACACATGGAGCTGATCTCCACGGTTTCCTTCGAGCGCAGGGAAAGCGGCCCGAGATCCTCGATGGAAACCTCGAGCGTTCTTGCCATGGCTTCCAAAAAGCGCCCGGTTCCGGCGGCGCATTTATCATTCATCACAAAATCCGCAACGTCCCCGTTTTCATCCAGCCGGATCGCCTTGCTGTCCTGCCCGCCGATATCGAGGATCGTCCGAACCTCCGGAAACAGGAAAGCAGCTCCTTTTCCGTGGCAGGTGATCTCGGTGATATTTCGGTCGGCGAAGGGGATGGAAACGCGCCCATAGCCCGTGGAGACAATAAGATCCAGATCCTCCCGGGCGATCCCGTTCTTTTTCAGGATCGAGTGGAGAACTGTCTTTGCGCTTTCAATGGACTTGGCGCCGGTGCGGATCACTTTGGATGAAAGGATCTCCTTTTTTTCATTCAGTAAAACGGCGTTGGTGGATGTAGAGCCGCTGTCGATACCTAAAACTAACATTTTTCCCTCGTTTTTTCTTTTTTTGATCACAGTGATGTTTTTTTCGCGGGTAAGCTCTTCCAGAAAAGCTTCGATACGCGTTTTGAGCTGTCCGTAGGAGGAATTCGTGCCGTCGGTTTCCAACGCCAGAAGCGGTACCGGGGAGTCTTCCTTCAGTTCGGCGTATTCAAAGGAATAGTTGTCACAGAATTTGATCGTGTGGTAGATCACGCCGGATGCTTGTTTCAGAACCGGCAGGAATTTCGGATTCCGGTTCACCGCCTCCGCCATCCGCATACAGGGGAGCTGATTTAGGAGCCGGCAGGCATAGTCGTGTAAAAGCGCCCGGCTATCATCAGGTGGGGGAAGCTGCCGTTTTCCCGTGCAGGTCAGGTCGAAAAGGATCCTTGCGCCGCAGGATCTGATCAGGTCCCGCAGCGGTTCCGTAATACGGGCGCCGAGGATTCCGACAGCCGGTAGGTCTTTGTCCTCGGAAGGATCGGCATTTTTCTGATCATTTTTGAGTAAAACGGACTTAAGTTTTTCTTCCGAAAACTCCTTACCCGCCCAATTCCCGTAAGCTTCCATGCAATTATTGATCTTAGCGGCGTAAAGCTCGCCGGCAAAATCATTTCCCATGCGGGGAAGATCCAGAAGATACCAGAATTTATCGGGATATTTTTGAGACAATCCGTCATAAAGACGTTTTACGCTGTCGCAACACGCGGTAAAGACAACTCCTTCGAAGTCTTTATCATTTTCGGCCAGATCCGCGCAGAGTTCAAAGATCCCCTTTACATAGGAGCAGAGATTCGGGTGCAGAAATGAGTCCGCCAGCGGAAACGCGGCGGTATCACTTTCCAGGCGCTCCATCGGAACGCCCATGGCTTCAAAAGCTTCGATTGGCGTGTATTTGCAGATATAGTAAAGCATGCAGTCTTCTATTCCTTATCCAGAAGCTCAAGAAAGGCTTCAAGTCGTGTTTTGATCTGGCCGGGCGTGTCGTTCATCCGGTCGATCGCGTCTCCGTCCAGGATCAGAAACGGGATCCCGGCTTTTCTCATGGCTTCTTTGAGACGCATTACCCCGCCGATGCTCTGTTTGCAGCCCCAGTGGCAGAAATGGATGATGCCGTCGGCGCCGGTTTTTCGCGCCGCCTTCAGTACCAGTTTTTCCTTTTCTTCAAAGGGCCGGTTATAGAGGTTTCCGATCAGTTTCTTAGCGAGGGACCGGATCGGATCCTTCGGGTCCAAAGGCTTTGTATTATCCAGATTCATCTCCATCGCCTGGATCTGGAAGGCGTCGCTGTAATTCAGCGCATCTTTGATGACGGGGTGGTAAAAGGGGATCAAATGCACCCAGAACAGCCGTTTTCCGTTGAAATCGGGCATGGTGTCGATCTCCTTGTCAAAGTTACGGAAAAAGGAGAGGGTCTCCTTTGTTCCGATGGAAAGATGCGTCGCGAAAAGCTCATACATCTGAAGCGTCAGCGTGGTCGGCCATAGTTTCTTTGCTTTTTTGGTGAGGGCCTGAATATAATGGCGCTTGGATTCATTTTCCTGGCGTAAGATAACCCGCAGAAGGTCAATATCAAATTTTATTCCGGTGATCTCTTCAAGAGAGCGGATCAGGTCGTTGAGCTGCCGTATAAGATATTCTTCTCCTTCCAAAGAGCTGTCAAAGGGGACATCCAGACAGATCACGGGAATATTCGCCTTTTTTCCGGCCAGCCGGAAGGTGTTGAAATTCGCGTCGCAGGCGATGCTCGTCGTCACGGCCAGTTTTGGCACCGGAAGGATCCCCGAGAAGTAAGCGCCCAGAAAGCATTTATGATAGGAGCATAAAGAGGCGGCGAGCCCCTTTCCCTCTGCATGGTGGATGAAGGCGTCCTCGATGGTAAAGCCGGATAAAAAGGACGAGATCGCTTCCACAGAGAGACAGTTCAGGTCAAAGCACTGGAGGATCTCCACCGGCGTGAAGAGATTGGTCCAGGCAGCCTTTTCCGGATGCATGAGGCCCCGGCGGATCTTTTCGACGGCCAGTGTGTTCAGTTCCCTGCTCGCATAGGGCGTGCGTTTGTCCGCAAGCTTTGTGGTCCGGAATTTTTCCAGGCCCAGGCCGACATTGATCATCCGCCTTGCCGCGACGGGATGCGCGTCGATGTTTTTCTGTATGATGTTTCCGTAGGTTTTTACTAAATCCATAGAGATAATTATATCGTAGAAATGAAAAAATGGATATGGTACAATAATGATAATCTGTATTTTCAGGAGGTCAATATGAGCTCGCAGGACAAGCTGGAGCAGGTGCTCCGCCAGATCCATATTTTGATCGCCGAGGGAAGAAAGGTGGAAGGCACCCAGGATGACATCATCATCAATAAACGGGTTATGCTGGAGAATATGCACCGTCTCAGCGTGGTGATCTATGAGATCATGGACGAATATGAAATGACAAAACAGGGCAGGGAACGGGCCGAGCGTGAGATGCGCAGAAAAGGGAATGATATCATGAACCGTGCGGATCTTCAGGCGGAAGATGTTTACGCGGCCTCCATCCTGTATGCAAACGAGGCACTGCAGCGAGTGCAGTATATCATGCAGGAGGCCATGGAATCTTTTGAAACGACCTCGCGCCGGGTCAAAGACCAGCTCGAGGAGGAGAAAAACCGGGTCCGCTCCAATCAGTCGGAGCTGCAGGGGAATCTCATAGACCTGAAGGATACGGAGAAATATCTCCATGTTCTCGAAGATACGAATAAATGGCTGGAACGGAAGAATGACTCCGAGAAGTTCGGGGAACAAGAGTCTCCATACAGCAACGTCAAACCGGAGATCCGGATCAATCCGCAGTATTTTGAACGGATCGGTGTGCCGCTTGATACCCTTGAAGTGGGCGGCGTTCCCGGAAATTCAGCTCTGGTGCAATACGCGACCGCTGAGGATGAATTCATGGTGGAGATCCCGAAGGAAGAAAAACCGGAGGATGCTCCGCGAAGAGAAGCGCCGGAAATCCGCGTGAATCAGAACGCCGCGTATTTCAAAAGAAAAAAACAATAGATATAAACCATGACTTGTGTTTAACACGCATAAAACCTATAATTATAGGAAACGATATTTTTGCTATAGGAAGAGAGAAAATCATGAAACTGCATGACAACGGAGTGTTTTTGACGGATAAAGGCCCTGTTTCCGAGGAAGAAGGGATCAAAAACGGACTTTCCAAAGAAGAGGGAAGAAAGGGAACCATAGCCTATGGGATCCTTTCCGCCCATAACCGGTCCGGTGATGAAGAGAATCTGCAGATCCGTTTTGATAAACTGACCTCCCATGACATTACCTTTGTGGGGATCATTCAGACTGCGCGGGCTTCGGGACTGACAGAATTTCCCATGCCCTATGTCCTTACCAACTGCCATAACAGCTTATGCGCCGTGGGCGGGACGATCAATGAGGACGACCATCTCTTCGGGCTGTCCTGCGCGAAGAAATACGGCGGCGTCTATGTTCCGCCGCATCAGGCCGTGATCCATCAGTACGCGAGAGAGTGTCTTGCGGAATGCGGTGCGATGATCCTGGGTTCCGATTCGCATACCCGCTATGGGGCTCTGGGCACCATGGCTGTCGGAGAGGGCGGGCCGGAGCTCGTAAAACAGCTCCTCAGCAAGACCTGGGATGTTGTGAGACCGCCGGTGGTTGCGGTGTATCTGACCGGAAAGCCGGCGCCCGGCGTCGGACCGCAGGATATCGCGCTTGCGATCATCGGAGCCGTGTTTGAAAAAGGCTATGTAAAGAATAAAGTCATGGAATTCGTGGGGCCGGGCGTTGCTTCACTTTCTGCGGACATGCGGATCGGCGTGGATGTGATGACCACGGAGACCACCTGTCTTTCCTCTATCTGGAGTACGGACAGTGCGATCGAGGAATTTTATCAGATCCACGGACGGCCGGAGGCGTATCGCTCTCTGCAGCCGGAAAAGAATGCCTGGTATGAGGGCTGCATCGAGCTGGATCTTTCGGAGATCAGGCCCATGATCGCGCTGCCGTTCCATCCGAGCAATACCGTGACGATCGCGGAGTTGAAAGCGGATCCCGGAGATCATCTGAGAGAATGCGAAAAGAGGGCGGAAGTCAGCTTTGACGGACAGGTGAAGCTCGATTTGGTGAGCAAGATCCGGGACGGAAAAGTATATGTCGATCAGGGGATCATCGCCGGCTGCGCCGGCGGCGGATTTGAAAATATCGCGGCAGCCGCCGACATTTTGAAGGGAAAGAGCATCGGCGCGGACGAGTTTACATTGAGCGTATATCCCGCCAGCATGCCGGTGTATATGGAGCTGGTCAGAAACGGAGCCGCGGCTGCGCTGATGGAAACAGGAGCGGTATTAAAAACGGCGTTCTGCGGACCGTGCTTCGGAGCCGGAGATACCCCGGCCAACAACGGTTTCTCGATCCGCCATTCCACGCGGAATTTCCCGAACCGGGAAGGCAGCAAGGTTCAGAACGGACAGGTGGCGTCCGTGGCGCTGATGGATGCGCGTTCCATTGCCGCAACAGCAGCGAATAAGGGCTTCCTCACCGGCGCGGATGAACTGGATATTACCTATTCGAACCCGAAATACTTCTTTGACAAAAAGATATACGAAAACAGAGTATTTGACAGCAAGGGGAAGGCGGAGCCTGATACCGAGATCCGGCTCGGACCGAACATCAAGGATTGGCCGAAGATGACAGCGCTTCCCGAGAACCTGCTTCTGAAGGTTGTTTCCGAGATCCATGATCCGGTAACCACAACGGATGAGCTGATCCCGTCCGGGGAGACCTCTTCCTACCGTTCCAATCCTCTCGGCCTGGCGGAATTTACTCTGTCCCGGAAGGATCCGGAATATGTGGGCCGCGCAAAGGCCGTGCAGAAAGCGCAAAAGGCGATCGAAGAAGGAGGACAGCCGGCGGAGGCTCTGCCGGAGCTGAAGGAGATCCTTTCCTCGATCCGTGCGGATTTCCCTGCGGCGGAGACATCACTTGGGATCGGAAGCACGATCTATGCCGTAAAGCCCGGAGACGGATCGGCGCGGGAGCAGGCGGCTTCGTGCCAGAAGGTGCTTGGCGGCTGGGCGAATATCGCGAAGGAATATGCTACGAAACGGTATCGCAGCAACCTGATCAACTGGGGAATGCTGCCGCTGCGTTATGAGGATGAAACGCTGCCGTTTTCGAACGGAGACTATCTCTTCCTGCCGGAGATCAGAAAGAGCATAGAGGAGAATAAAGATACGATCCGAGGCTTTGCAGTCGGGGAAAAGGGGTTGAAAGAGATCACCTTTGTGCTGGATCCGCTTACGGATGATGAACGCGAGATCATCATGAAGGGCTGTCTTATCAACTATTACCGGGGATGAACAATAAAGACTTTTTCAATTTCAAAAACCTGCTCAAGCTGGCGCTGATCGTCATTCTGGTGGTCTGTGTCTGTATCGCTTTTTATTTTTTGATCGACAGATACACCGGATTTGCCGAGGGCTGGAAAAAGCTCTTCTCAGTGCTGGAGCCCGTATTGTTCGGCTTTTTGGCGGCGTTCCTCGTGAATCCGATCATGGTGGCATATGAAAAAAAGATCCTCAAATTCCGGTTGAAAAAGGTAACGGATGAGGCGAAGATCGAAAAGATCAAAAAAAGCTCCCATCTTCTTGCGATCGCAGCCGGATTGACCACGTATCTGCTGATCGTTGCCGGACTTGTTGTGCTGGTCGTGCCGCAGCTGATCATCAATATCGCGGGGCTCTTAAAGACGGCTCCGGGACAGGTGGAACAGTATTTAGAGGAATTTCGGAGTTTCATGCATAATTCCGCATTTTCCGAGCAGATCGCGACCTTGGTCAAGACCGTAACCTCCATGGTGGATCAGTTCCTTTCGAACACCGTGATGCCGCAGCTCGGGACATACCTTTCGGTCTTTACCAGCGGGGTGGTGAGCGTGCTCAGATCCTTCCTCAACATGTTCATCGGCCTTATGGTGGCAGTATATATTCTGGCGGACAAGGATAAGTTCAAGGGCCAGTTCAAGAAGATCATTTATGCGATCTTTAAGCCGGATACGGGAAACCGCGTGATCAAGACCCTGCGCAAAACGAACGACATTTTTTCGGGTTTTATCGTCGGAAAGCTTATTGATTCGCTGATCATCGGCCTGATCGCGTTTGTTGTGCTCTGGCTGATGAAGATGCCGTACCCGGTGTTGTTGGCTTCCATTATCGGGATCACGAATATCATACCGGTGTTCGGGCCTTTTATCGGTGCCATACCCTGTATGATCCTGGTCTTTTTGAACGAACCGATACAGGCGCTGTACTTTCTTATTTTCATCATCATCCTTCAGCAGGTGGATGGAAATATCATCGGGCCGAACATTCTGGAGAATACGACGGGCTTATCCAGCTTCTGGATCATCGTCGTGATCCTGATCGGCGGCGGGTATTTCGGAGTGCCGGGCATGCTTCTGGCGGTGCCGGTGTTCGGCGTTATCTTCTATCTGCTGCGCAAGCTGGTTGACTGGGTACTGGCGAAAAAAGGATTGCCTGAGAAATCAGAGAACTATGTAAAGGCTGAACGAATAGATTCGGAAACGAAAGAGATCATATACAAGGAAGAAAAAGAGGAAACGAAGGAGAAAAAGAAACGTTTCCGTTTCTTCCGGAGGAGAGAGTAGCTTTGGACAAGTACGAATACAAGCTGAGGCTGGATGAGCTGAAGACGCTGGTGGGAGAGCAGAAATACGAGCAGGCCGCGGAGCTTTGTGATGAGCTGAACTGGAAAAAGGTGAAGAACGTGAATTCCCTGATCCAGGCGGGAGAGGCTTACGAAAAGGTAGGCCGGTTTGAGGACGCCAGAGAAGCGCTGATGGCAGCGTATGAGCGGTCTCCGATCGGGCGGATGATCATTTACCGGTTGGCGGAGCTGGCGATCCGGGTCAAGAATTTTGACGAGGCGAGAGAATATTACGACGAGTTTGTTGATATCGCGCCGCACGATAATCTCCGCTATGTTCTGCGCTATGAAATGATGAAAGCGGAAGGGGTGCCTCTGGCAGAGAGGATCGCCCTTCTGGAAGAGTTTAAGGAAGAAGAATATACGGAAAAATGGGCATTTGAGCTGGCCTATCTTTATCATCGCGCCGGTGACAGCGCGAAATGCGTGGATGCCTGCGACGAACTGGTCTTATGGTTCGGGGACGGTCCCTATGTGGAAAAGGCGCTGGAATTAAAGATGCTCTACCAGCCGCTGAATAAGATCCAGGAGCAGAAATACCGTGATTTCAGGATCAAGAAGACGGGCCAGGTGGAGGTACACACCGGCGAACGGCTTCATTCGGGAGAGATCATCGCGGAAACGATACGGATCCCGGATGTTTCCCTGAATACCGAAAAATATAACACCGTGAACCTGCAGGCGGAGATCGCCAAGAGCATGGAGCAGATCGCGAACGCGAAGGAAACGAACGAAGTATCGGACTCCATGGATATCATCAAGAATATCGTGGAAGAGATCCCCTATCTGCAGATCGAGGAGGAAAAGAAACCGGAGGAAGAGGAAGAAGAAGCCCACATCGAAACCGATGAGGAGATCGATTCCAATCTCCATGCCGAATTTGAAAGATATCTAGCGGAGGAACAGGACGGGCAGATGAGCCTGATGATGCCGGAGGAGAGAGTTTCGATGCCGCAGATCACGGGACAGCTTTCCATCGACGAGGTTCTGGCGGAATGGGAAAAGACCCGCCGCGCCGCGGAAGCCGCCATACAGGATAACGAAGAACGGCGGCTGGAATCTGAGAAACGCCGCGCCTTAAAGGAAGCCCGGGAGATCATGGACAAGCTCTCACAGGTGATCCCCCAGCTCGAGGCCGGAATGACGCCGAAAGAGATCCTTGAAGATAAATACAAGACGGATGCAAAGGTGGCTCTTTCCGAGCAGGAGGAAGAGAAGGCGACCAGGCTGGTGGAGGATGTGAACGACATCCTGCAAAAGGAGATCGACCGGCTGAACCGGGATCTTCATGTTGCCGCCGAGCAAGTGCCGGAGAGAAAGGAACCCGATCCGGGGATCCGTGAACTGAAAAGCCCCGAAGAAGATATGGTGGATCCGCCTCTTCCCATTATGATGGAGCCGCCGTTTGAGCCGGAATTGCCGGAGATTTCGGAGCCTGTGGAGGTACTGAAGGAGCCGGAGGTGCCGGAGATTTCAGAACCTGTAGAGGTATTGAAGGAGCCGGAGGCTGCTGAAACAAAAGAAGAGCCGAAAGAGCCGGAGGCTGCCGAAGCAAAAGAAGAGCCGAAAGAGCCGGAGGTTGCCGAAGCAAAAGAGGAACCGAAAGAACCGGATATTTCGGATATGATGGAAAAACCGGAAGAACATGACGTTTCCGGCCTGATCGAAAAAACGAAGGAACCGGAGATCCGCTTATCTGTAGAAAAAGCGGAGGATGTGGTTCAGGAAAAAACAAACGCAGAAGTCGAAAAAGAAGACGTAAAAATCGTGGAGGAAGAGAAACCGGTTTCGGATCTGGTCTCCACGGAGTCGCCGGAAAAATGGATCCCGAAAGACGTATCCAGCGTGCAGCCTCCCGAGAGCGTGAAAAAGGACGTAAAGCCGTTTGAGCCGGTGAAAGTCCAAAAGGAGGCGGCAGGGATCAGGACGGCGGACCTTCCGCAGATCGTAATGCCGGAGACCCTCTTTGATACAAGGGAGCTTCCCACAAAGCATCTGAACGAGTTGTCGGAAAAGAATGCCACGATTGAAGCCGTGAAAAAAGCGGCAGAGAAGGAAGAGCAAAAACCGCACTTTACGGAACCGGTAAAAGAAACAGCGCCGGAGCCCCAAAAAGTGCCGGTAGCGGAGCCGGTTATCGCAGCAGTTCCGGTGCCTCAAAAAGCAGTAGAGCCGGAGCCTAAAAGGGCAGCAGTGCCGGAGCCCCAAAAAGCAGCTGCTCCGAAACCTGCAGCCCCGGAAAAACGGGAAGAAAGCCCTGCCCGGAAAAAAGATCCGGATTTCAAGCCCTCGCCGGCACCCAAAAGAAAGGTCCGCGAGCTGGACGAATCCGAGCGCCAGCTTTTCTCTTACTTCCTGAAGGTTGAGGGAATGGAGAAGCAGATCAAAAACACGGTGGCGCATATCTCCGATCAGTATCAGGAAGGCGGCCGTTTCTGCGGGCACATCCTGATCCAGGGCGTTTCGGGGAACGGAAAGACAACCCTTGCGACGGATATCGTCAAAGCCGTGAAGGGCAGGACCGGACGAAAATTCAGCCATGTCGCCGGGATCGAAGCGGCAGCTTTGAACCGCAAGGATATGGGAAAACTCTTTGAAAAGCTGCAGGGAGGAGCGCTCCTGGTGGGAGACGCCGGTTACCTGAGCACAAATACGGCTTCCCGGCTGGCTGCAGCCATGAAGGAAGATAAGAGCGGCATATTGGTGGTCCTTGAAGGGACAAAGGAAGGCCTGAGCGGCATTATGGGACAGTGCCCGGCGCTTGCTTCGCACTTCCTGGAACGGATCGTGATCCCGGCCTTTACCAGCGATGAACTTGTTCAATTCGCGAAGGCCTATGCCAATGAAGAAGAATATGAGATCGATGAACTCGCGGTTCTGGCTCTTTATGACCGGATCAGCAAGATCCGGAAGCTGGATGAAGTGACCACGCTGGCCGAGGTAAAGGAGATCGTGGACAGGGCGATCGATAAGGCGGAAAAGATCAGTGTGCGTAACCTCTTTGGAGGCCGTCGGTCGGATGAAAACGGATATGTTTTGCTGCAGGAAAAAGATTTCTCGTAAGAATTCTCAATAAAACGAAAAAGGAGAAGCCATGGGACGATTCACAGATCTGGATATGTATCTTTTGGGGGATGCAACACATTACGATATTTATAAAAAGATGGGAGCGCATCCGGGAAAGCACAAAAAAAAGGACGGGGTGTTCTTTGATGTCTGGGCGCCTCACGCGAAATCGGTGTATGTGATCGGCGAGTTCAATGACTGGGACGAAGAAGCGACGCCGATGACGCGCCTGGAACCGAAGGGAATCGGGATCCACGAAGCTTTCGTGCCCGGAGCAAAGGTGGGACAGCTCTATAAATATCTGATCAATACCGCAGACGGAAGAAAGCTCTATAAAGCGGATCCTTATGCAAACTGGGCGGAAATGCGCCCGGGAACGGCTTCCCGGATCGCGGATATCGAGAGCTTTAAGTGGAATGACGACGCATGGATGAAGGACCGCAGGGAGGGACCGCCGAACACGGAGCGCCCGATGGCGATCTATGAAGTGCATCCGGGCTCCTGGATGCGGCATCCGGGCCGTGATGATGACGGCTTTTATACCTATCGGGAATTTGCGAAATCCCTGACGAAATATGTGAAAGCCATGGGGTATACCCATGTGGAGCTCATGGGGATCTCCGAGTATCCGTTTGACGGTTCCTGGGGCTATCAGGTGACCGGTTATTATGCGCCGACCTCCCGTTACGGGACGCCGGAGGATTTTGCGTATCTTGTGGATTATCTTCATACGCACGGGATCGGCGTGATCCTGGACTGGGTGCCGGCTCATTTCCCGAGAGACGCGCACGGACTGGCGGATTTCGACGGCCAGGCCTGTTATGAATATCCGGATCCTAAGAAAGGCGAGCATCCGGATTGGGGGACCAAGATCTTTAATTACGAGCAGAAAGAGGTTAAGAATTTCCTGATCGGCAGCGCGCTCCTGTGGATCGAGCATTACCATATCGACGGCCTGCGCGTGGACGCCGTGGCCTCCATGCTCTATCTGGATTATGGAAAGAAGGATGGCCAGTGGGTGGCGAACACCTATGGTGGAAATGAGAACCTGGAAGCCATCGAGTTCTTCAAGCATGTGAATACGCTGATCCTGGGCAGGAACCCCGGCGCCATGATGATCGCGGAGGAATCCACGGCATGGCCGATGGTGACCGGCCCTGTGGAGAAAAACGGGCTGAACTTCAGCTTTAAGTGGAATATGGGCTGGATGCATGATTTCCTGGATTACATGAAACTGGATCCCTATTTCCGTAAGAACAATCACAACAAGATGACCTTCGCCATGAGCTACAATACGGCGGAAAAATACATCCTTGTGCTGTCCCATGACGAGGTGGTGCATTTGAAATGCTCCATGCTGAAGAAGATGCCGGGACTGGAGGATGATAAGTACCGGAACCTGCGCGTCGGTTATGCCTTTATGATGGGCCATCCCGGCAAGAAGCTCTTATTTATGGGGCAGGAATTCGCGCAGCCGCGGGAATGGAGCGAGGAACGTGAGCTCGACTGGTATGTGCTTGAGGATCCGAGGCACCGGGCAGTGCAGGAATGGGTGAAGGCGCTTTTGCATCTCTATCAGAAACACCCCTGCATGTACGAGCTGGATACCGACTGGAAGGGCTTTGAATGGATCAACGCGGATGACTGTGACCGTTCCATCTTCAGCTTCGTGAGAAAGAATTCGGACGGAAAGGATAACCTTCTCTTCGTTTTCAACTTCACTCCGATGGAAAGACCGGAATACCGCGTCGGCGTGCCGGTCAAGGGCTCCTATAAACTGGTGCTGGACAGCGATGATGAGAAATACGGCGGCTATGGCATCAAAAAGAAAAAGACGTATAAGGCGGAAGAAGTGAACTGTGATAACAGGGATCTCTCCTTTGCCTATCCCCTTTCTCCTTATGGGGTGGCGGTTTTCTCGTTTTCTTATGTCTCCTAAGGCGAAGCTTCTGCTGCTTATCGCGGTGGTGCTGGCAGGGTTTCTTCCGATGAGGGTGAGCGCCGGGGAAATAAAGGATTTCCCTGCGCCCTTCGTCAGCGCAGAAGATCCGTACGGAAGAAACACAGGGATCTATCTTCCATCCAATACGACGGATCAGGAGCTGCAGGCGGCCCTGCTCCTTCGCGGAGAGCTGGGAGAAGAAACCTGGAAAGAGGATATGCTGGTGCTGGGAACCCTGGATACGCTGCAGGAAGCCCGGGATAACCGGATCCTGATCGCGGCGCTTTCGGATCTTCCCGAAGAAGCAAGGGAAAAGCTCCCGCCGGAAAGCGCTGATCTGAAGGATCAGGGATTATGTTATGAATATGAAGATGAAAAAGGGACGGTGTTGGTGGTAACGGCGGATGAGGCTTCGTTATTGCCCCAGACAGCGGCCTTTTTTCTGAATAAAGAGGGCTATTCCGATGTGGAAGGTGATCTGGCTCTGGTGGAAAATGGGCCGGAAATCGTCGAAGAAACAGCAGAAACCACGGAATCCGCGACGGAGGATCAACCGGTGCTTTCGCCGGATCTTTCGCTCTGGCCCTATCCGTTCCGAAAAGACGGAGAATTTCTTCCGCTGACCATTGTTTTTCCGGACGATATCTCCGATACGGAACTGAATCTGCTGGGCAGGATCCTGGCCATGAAGGACGGCGGGATTTCCTCGGAAACAGATATTTCCGTGATCCGCTGTGAAGACGCCGATGCGGAAAGCACCCGAAATCAGATCATCATCGGCACCGGAGATAATAATGACTATCTGAAGGCGCTGATGGGAGAAGAAGAGATCGGTGATAACGGCTGCTTAAGGCTTTTGCTCCGCGGAGAAGAGGAAACGCCGACGCTGCTCTTATACGGAAAGGACGAAGAAAGCCTGTCCTGGGTGCTTCGGTTCCTGCGAAGCAAGGAAAACGTGAATCTGATGGAGGGAGACGGGATCCTTGTGGATCAGGACCTTGGATTTACCGTGATCAGGCTCCCGGAGACGGAAGAAGAACCGAAGAAGGAAGAAACCGAGGGGGGCCGGCTCACACTGATGATCTGTATCGCAGCCGGGATCCTGACAGCCGCAGGACTGGTGCTTTTGGTCGTCTACAGCATACGGGACCGGAAAAATGAAAGAAAAGTATGAAAAGCGGCTGAAGGCTCATGCCAGAAAGCAGCGGCGCGCGAGCATGGGCAGACGGTCTCTGCGTCAGGTCCGTAATGTGTCGCTCGTGATGCTTTCGATCGTGCTGCTGTTTCTTTTTGTGATCCTGATAAGAAATGTGGTTCTGGATCTCAGGAGCCGGAGCCGGGTAGCCGAACTGCAGAAAAAAGTGGCGGTCACCACGGTCGTGAAAGAGCAAAAGACAGAGATAAAAGAGGATCCCGAGGAAGAGGAAAAAGGGTTTTCGGAATCAGCAGTGCCGGAGGTCAGGAAAAGGGAAGAAGGCCGACTCTTACAGTATCAGCTTCTCTATCAGGAGAATAATGATCTTTGTGGATGGCTTCGGATCCCGGATACCGTGATCGACTATCCGGTGATGCATCTGGATGATGATAATGACTTTTATCTGAGCCATGATTTTCGTCGGGAAGAGGACGTTAACGGGCTTCTGGTGCTGGATAAAAGATGCTCGCGGGAGGCGGATGATACAAATCTTCTGATCCACGGGCATAATATGCGCTCCGGTTTTATGTTCGGGTCGCTGAAAAATTACAAGGAAGAAGATTTTTTTCGCGCGCATCCGACCATCTGGTATGACACGCTCTATCATGAATATACCTTTACGGTATACGCGGTCTTTCTATCTTCTGTCGGAGCCATGCGATCCTCGGATTTTGATTTTTATGATTATATTCAGATCAATAATGAACAGGATTTTGATACCTATATCAACGGGGTCAGCGAAACGGCCCTTTATAAAACAAATCGTATGCCGAAATACGGAGACCAGCTATTGACGCTGTCTACCTGTGACTATACAAAGGAAGACGGGCGGCTGGTGATCGTAGCCTATCGAACGCCATGAAAAACCGAAAGAAACAACTTCGCAACTTAAGACTGGTCGCCGGTATATCTCTGGTTATTCTGGCGCTGCTGATCGCTAACGTCCCGCTGCCGTTCCGCGGGGAAGAGCTCAGGAATACCATGGGGCTGCCCGATGACGCGGTGGTTACCGGCACCGAAGGCAGTTCCGAGGCAGGGAC
>JAEESA010000171.1 GCA_016286115.1 Lachnospiraceae bacterium | reverse complement strand
CAGCGCTGCGCGGAGCCCGTCCGCCAGATCCAGCGTATACTCTCCCAGGATCATGATCAGGATCCGCCGTAAAAACGCAATACCGACAATTGCGGCCACGAAGGTATTGATGCTGATCCGGATCAGGTCTCTTTTCTCCATTTTCCGGAGCAGAAACATGATCAAAGCCGCCAGGAAAAAGTAGTTGGGCAAAAGGTAGACGGTGCGGACAAAGAGGTTTAAGGGATCCAGCGCAAATATATAATGGCAGGCAAAACGCACGACGTCGCTTACCGCCCAGGACAAGATCCCAAGCGCCAGAAAAAGACCCATCGGCATGAAGCGCCCCAGGCTTTTTAAGCATACAAAGATCACAACCGCTGCCAGGATCGCGGTCAGCGGCGAGAACAACTCTATGAAGAAATCATTCTGTAAAAGTGTAAATACAAAAAACAGAATGTATGAAGCGCCCATGGCGGGAAGCAAAACCAAACAGCTTCGCGGGGCCTTTCCGGTTTTTGCTCTCATAAATGTACTCCGGGGGCTTTTCCGTTTCGTTACATAGTATCTCAATTTTAACTCATTGTTGGCTCAAATTCTACAGGAAGATCGGGGGGAATGCAACCGGGGATAGGGATAGGTGAGGTTGGTGGAACATATAATGCGTGATGGCAAGTGAACTTGACTGCACATTTAATGCAACCGCAAAGAGCAGAAACGGTCTGGTTGTCCAAGGACTTTGACCATCCGAGATTGTGACAGCTTGAATTAATTCAGGTAATCGTTTATAATTATCTATGTTTTCAGATGATTATAGCTTATAAATACCAACATAATCGTCTGAAACTGCATTTCAAAACGCGATTTCAGCCGATTATGTTGTTTAGAGGAGAAAAAGCCGTATGATTGGAAGAAAAAAAGAAACGGTGTATCTGACACGATGCCTTGAATCGGATCAGGCTGAATTTCTGGTGCTATACGGAAGGCGGCGGGTTGGAAAAACCTACTTGATAAAAGAATACTTCAATAATCGTTTTTCTTTTTATGCGACAGGAGTAGCCAGTACGAAGACACATGAACAACTCGCATACTTTCGTGACAGCCTGGTGGAATATGGAGGTTCATCAGATCGTTCCTGCAGTTCCTGGAGAGAGGCTTTTTCGATCCTGAAAGATATTTTATCAGACAAAATGATTTATCGTGATCCGGCAACCGGAAAAAGAGTTGTTTTTTTGGATGAGCTGCCCTGGATGGATACACCAAGATCAGATTTCAAGAGTGCCCTCGATCATTTCTGGAACAGCTTTGCGTCCGCGCAAAAAGACCTTTTGCTGATCGTCTGCGGTTCAGCGACCTCCTGGATCATAAGGAATATCCTTGCCGATCATGGAGGCTTTTACAACCGTGTAACAAAGCAGATCCATCTGCAGCCATTCACTTTATCGGAGTGTGAAGAGTATTATCGTTCCAGAAGTATCAGTCTCGGGAGAGAAGATATTCTGGAAAGCTATATGGTGTTTGGCGGGATTCCGTTTTATCTGTCAATGTATGACAGACGACTGAGCCTGGCACAGAATATAGATGCGTTATTGTTTGATCAGAGCGGACAGCTGTATTATGAATATGATCGGCTTTTTCAATCACTCTTCAGGAATGCAAAAAAGCATTTGGCCCTCATGAAGTCGCTTTCAAAAAAGTGCAGCGGGATGACAAGAGTGGATCTGATCGCAGACACAGGGATTGCTGACGGAGATTTGCTTACGAGAGCACTGGAAGAATTAGAGCAGAGCGGATTCATCAGAAAGTATCGGAACTATGTAAAGAAAAAAAGTGGTTTCTATTATCAGATCATAGATCCTTTTTCATTGTTCTGCATAAGGTTCTTGAATGACAGGAAATTCAATTCCTGGCTGAAATATATAAGGACTCCTTCATACAATACCTGGCGCGGGTATGCTTTTGAGCTGGTATGTATGTGCCATATCGATAAGATAAAATCTGTTCTCGGGATATCCGGTGTGGAGTCTATGGTGTATGCGTGGCGGAGTAAAGCAAAGAAAGGGGGAGCGCAGATTGATCTACTGATCGATCGTGAAGATCATGTCATCAATTTATGTGAGATCAAATACTCCGAAACTCCTTTCTCCATCGATGCCGATTACAGAAAAAATCTGGAAAATAAGCTGCATGTGTTTGCCGACGAAACTGGAACAAAAAAAGCGCTGCACCTTACCATGATCTGTGCAGGTGGACTCGAGCATAATCAACACAGTGAGATCGTACAAAACGAAATCTGCGGAGAAGAATTGTTTTGAACGGGCGGATCGATCAGGTAAGTTTGCTCGTTGCTTTATCTTGCCGTTGCACAATGCCGGGGCCGGCGAAAACCAAAATGCTCCCGAAAGCATAGGTTCCTGCAGCAAAGCTGCAGGAATGATCGTAAAAAACGTGCGCCGGCAAGTGAACTTGCCGGCACGCGTTTTATGCGATCAGCCCTGCGACCTCTGGTCGCAGAGCCCTTTGTTTTCGGGAGCTTTCGCGACCCCGGCGCTCCGCTCCAGGCTTTAATAAAATTGCTGGTTCCCAATCCACGTCACCGCCACTCCGGGTAACGACACCCTCGCGGATCTGAAGTACAGATAATCAGGATAAGGAATATTCCCTGCAAGTACCGAATTTGCAGCCCTCCGGCAGGAATCTGTCGTGAGGTTATTCGCGAGCACTGTGGCAAGCCTCCCGGATGAGACCGGTGTAAACTGGCCGCTTTGGTAGATCACGCCCGATACGGAATTCGGGAACGAACCGGAACGGACGCGGTTCATGACAACCGAACCCACGGCAAGCTGCCCTTCGTAGGGCTCTCCGCCTGCTTCGCAGTAGATCAATGCTGCGAGGAGTTCCGCGTCGGATGAGTCCGAGACCACCACGGGAGCGCGGTTCTTGTTCGCGGCCTCCGCTGCCTTGATCGCGGCGATCCGGGCGGCGTCCTCGGCTGCCTTCTGCTTCTCCAGCTCCACTTCCTTCGCGATGGCTTCCTCAAGCTGCTCCTCGATGGCGTCGGCGATCGCCTGCGCGTCCTCGATGTCCTCCATGGACTCCTTGATCTCTGCGCGCGTTTCCTCGATCGAGGCCGTCACCTTGTCCTTCTGCTCCTGCGTCTCATCCTGCAGGCCCGTCAGCTCGTTTTTCGCTGCGACAAGCTCTGCCTGCTCGGCTTCCAGCCCGGCTTTCTTTTCCTCGACTTCCTTTGTGATCACCTTATATTCTTCAAGCATCTTCCGGTCATAGGCCGTCAGTTCCTTGATGTACTCGGACTTGCTGAGGAAATTCGAAAATCCCGTGCCAAGGAGCGAAAGGTAGATGGAGCCCTGGCTGTGCTCATACATGAAACGGATCCGCTTTTTCATATCCTCGTACTGGCGGTTGCAGTCTTCTATCGACTGCTCCAGATCCGCCGCTGCCGCGTCGATCTGGGCCTGTTTTTCGTCGATCTGGGCCTGCTTTTTCCGGATCGCCGTTTCAAGGTTGTCGATCGACGAACTGAGCGTTCCGAGATCGTCGTTTAAGTTCGAGAGCTCGTTTTCCATGGTCTGCTTCACCGCTTCCAGCTTCTCCACGGCTTCTTCTGCGGCTTCCTGCTGATCCTTCAGGTCATCGATCTTCTCGTTCTGCTCTTCGATCTTTTGTTCCGTCGCAGTCTTCTCGGCATAAACAAAAACCTGCGTCTGGCCGAAAAATAATATGAAAGCAAGAACCAGGATCAAGAGTTTTATTCTTTTCTTTGGAAAGTAATTTTTTAACATAACAGGGAAATTATATATGATTGTTTGAAAACTTTCAATGTGATACAATAGTTTTGTATAGGGGGAAATCAGAATGCAGTTTGTGGAAACCGAAAAATTAAAGAGCGGAATGCGGCTTGCAAAGCCCATATATTCCAAGACCGGGGTTATGCTCTATGACAGGGATACCCGCCTTACGAATAAGGGGATCAACAGCATTAAAAACTTCAATCTGATCGGGATCTTTATCCTGGAACCGGCGGAACCCGTGCCGCCCATGTCTGAGGAGGATCAGGAGTTTGAGCAGTTCCAGACCGTTTCCGTGTTCCAGATCAGGGAAGTCATGGAAGCGCTGCGGAAGTATGAGGAGCCGAAAAACCTCACACGGCTGACGCAGACGATCCTGCGGAAATACGGGACGAAGGATCATAAGATCAACTTCACGCAATCCATACGGAGCCGTTCCGACTTCGCATATAAACACGCCATCAACGTCGCGATCCTGACGGCGATCATGTCGGGCGTGCTGCGGCTTTCCTATAACGACCAGTTCCGTTATATCACAACCGCTCTGCTTTATGACATCGGTTATCTTTTCATGGAACAGGGATCGATGATGACCTCGCATAAGTACGACGGCGAGGAGAAGATCCTCCTGCAGGCTGCGCGGCGGAAAGGCTTTGATATCTTAAAATCCGAGCCGAACTATTCCACTCTGCCCGAAGGAACGGTGGAGCTGGTGAGCCAGCTCGTGACAGGGAGCGACCCGGCGATGCAGGGAAAGCTCAGCAATGTGAAATGGCACCCGGGAACAAAACTGATCCGCGTGGCGGACGCTTACGACCGGATGACTGCGATGAATCTGGAAGAGGAACCGATCTCCGATGTGCTCGCGGTAAGGCATTTGAAAATGCACCCCGAGACCTACGACAGGACCTCCGTCAACGCGCTGGTCGCGGCGATCCATCTGCTGCCCGCAGGGTGTTCCGTGGACCTGACAAACGGAAACAAGGCGCTGGTGATCGAGGAGAATCCCATGGACTTCATGCACCCGGTCATTCTCCAATTTTCCGATAACAAGCTCTATGATCTTTCCGATCCCGAGGTTGCGCAGCGGATCCAGATCACGGACGTAATGAAGACGATGGACAACCGCATCCACGTGGACGAAGACACCTTAAAGCAGTTTAAAGGTGACTCCGTCACGTCGAAAACGCTTGAAAAATTCCGGCAGAAGCATGCGATCATTGAAGCCAGAAAGCGGCAGGATATGGCGTAATTACCCTATATACTTATAGTCCTTATCTTCTACTGCTTTTCTGACGGCTTCTTCATCCAACTCCCCGTTCAACGTCAACACGGCGGTTCCTGCCGTGTGGCTTGTGACGGCGGATTCCACGAACGGCAGCGCCTCCAGCGCTTTCTTCACCGTTGCTTCGCAATGTTCACACATCATCCCTTCGATCTTAACTGTTTTTTCCATTATTTTCTCCTTTGTTTTTTTCTCTGTTTTTCTATGCCGCAGGGGCCTGTCCTTTGACGCATCCCGGATCTTTAAGAGGTTCAGCCGCAGCGCGTTCATGCAGACCGTAAAGCTGGAAAGGCTCATGGCCGCCGCGCCGATCATCGGGTTCATCTTCCAGGGGAACACGCCTGCTGCCAGCGGGATGCAGATCAGGTTGTAAAAGAACGCCCAAAAAAGGTTCTGGTGGATGTTTCGAAGCGTCCCTCTGCCGAGCCGCACTGCTGCCGCCGCATCCTTTAAGGAGCTGTTCATGAGCACCACATCCGCACTCTCGACCGCCACATCCGTTCCCGCGCCGATGGCGATCCCGATGTCCGCGATCGTAAGCGCGGGCGCGTCGTTGATGCCATCTCCGACCATCGCCACGCGGCCCTCCTTCTTAAGGTTTTTGATCACGTTTCCCTTCTCTTCGGGCAGCACGCCTGCGATCACGCGCGAGATCCCCGCCTCCTTTGCGATCGCGCGGGCAGTTGTTTCATTATCGCCTGTCAGCATTACGACTTCCATTCCCATGCGTTGGAATTCGGCAACTGCCTCTTTGGAGTCCTGTTTCAGCGTGTCCGCCACGGCCACGATCCCAAGGAGGCTCCCGTCCTCGGCAAAGACGAGCGGGGTCTTTCCCTCTTCGGAATTTCGTTTCAAAAAGGCCAGTGCCTCCGGGTCTTTTGCAAGAGCATCGCTCAGAAAAACAGCGTTTCCGCCCTGCAGCTTTTTCCCATGAAGCGTGGCGGTCAGCCCCTTTCCCGGAAGATTTTGAAAATCCGCCACTTCTTCCGGATCGAGCCCTCTTTCTTTTCCTTCCGCAAGGATCGCCCGGGCATACGGGTGCTCGCTCTTCTGTTCCAGCGACGCAGCCTTTTGCAGCACGTCCTTCTCCGAAAAGCCATTCGCCGCATACACCGCGCAGACCTTCGGCTTCCCTTCGGTGATAGTTCCCGTCTTATCCAGCGCGATGATCTCCGTACGGCCGATCATCTCCAGCGCTTCCGAGGTCTTAAAAAGGATCCCGTTTTTCGCTCCAAGCCCGTTCCCCGCCATGATCGCCACTGGCGTCGCCAGCCCGAGGGCACAGGGGCAGGAGATCACAAGGACGGAGATCCCGCGCGCCAGCGCAAAGCTCACGCTCTCTCCCATCAAAAGCCAGACCAGGATCACTACCGCCGCGATCGCGATCACCACGGGCACAAAGATCCCGGAGATCCTGTCCGCGATCCGCGCGATCGGCGCCTTCGTTGCCGCCGCGTCACTGACCAGGCGGATGATCCCGGCTAAAGTCGTTCCTTCCCCGACTTCCGTTGCGCGGCATTTCAAAAACCCGGATTCGTTCATCGTCGCCGCGCTGACACGATCCCCCTGCTTTTTATCCACAGGCACGGATTCGCCGGTCAGCGCCGATTCATTCACCGCGCTGAAGCCCTCCAGCACCACGCCGTCCACCGGCACGCTCATCCCGGGGCGAACTATAAACACATCCCCGATCTCCACCTCATCGATATCGACCTCTGTCTCCACGCCATCCCGCAGGATCACCGCGCTCTTCGGCGCCAGCGCGACCAGGCTTTTCAACGCATTCGTTGTCCGCCCCTTCGAGACCGCCTCTAAGAGCTTTCCCACCGTGATCAGCGCCGGGATCATGGCCGCCGCTTCAAAGTAAAGCTCCCCATGGTAAAGCTCCATCACATCGGAAACCGGAGCCCCTTCCTGCGCCATCAAAAGCATCCGGTAAAACACCACCGTGCTCCAGCCAAACGAAACCGAGGACCCGAGCGCCACGAGCGTATCCATATTCGGCGCCCCGTGAAAGAGCGCGTTAAACCCGTTCGTAAAGAACTTCCCGTTGACGATCATAACGCAGACCGCAAGCAATAACTGTGTCAGCGTCAGCGCGTACGGGTTTCCCGACAAAGGCGCCGGGAGCGGGAAATGCAGCATGCTATGACCC
>JAEESA010000170.1 GCA_016286115.1 Lachnospiraceae bacterium | reverse complement strand
TCATACGCTTTTTCCAGATTCCCGGAGGGCTCGAAGGTCATCTTGACATGACCGTATTGGCCGTGACCGCCGGACTGCTTCTTATACTTGTATTCCACGTCGGATTTCTTGCGGATCGTCTCGCGGAAGGCAGTTTTGGGCTTATCGAGCTCGATGTCGATCTTATACCGGGAAAGGAGCCGGCTCACGACCACGTCGAGATGCTGATCGCCCATGCCGTACAGCACCGTCTGGCCGTTTTCGCTGTCATTGACCGCCTTTAAGGTCAGATCCTCCTGCATCATCTTCTGCAGGGACTGGCTCACCTTGTCTTCATCGCCCTTGTTCTTTGTGCGGTAACGCATGCAGGTGTAAGGCGTGCTGATCGCCGTGCGGATGTAGGCGATCGGATTTGCCTTCGTGGACAGCGTGTCGGTCGTGCCGGTCTCATTCAGCTTCGCAAGCGCTCCGATATCGCCGGCGTGAAGCTCCTTCACTTCTTCGGTCTTGCCCGCCGTCATCACATAGAGCTTGCCGGCCTTTTCCACGCAGTCCTTATGGAAATTGAAGAGTTCGTCGTCGCTCTTCAGAACGCCGGTGTTCACCTTGATCAGAGAATACTTGCCGATAAAGGGATCCACGATCGTTTTCCAGACATACGCCGACTTCGGCTTGCTGAAGTCATAGTCCGCTTCGTAGACCTCATTGGTCTTCGCGTTGATCCCGGCGAGTTTGCGTTTATCGGGGCTCGGCAGGTATTTTACGATATCCACCATCAGCGTGTACATGCCGCGGGCCTGTGTATTGGAGCCCATCAGCACGGGCACGATCGAGGCATCGCCCACGGAAACGCGAAGCGCCTGGCGGATCTCATCCTCAGAGAACTCTTCGCCGCCGAAATACCGGTCCATAAGCTCTTCCGAAGTCTCGGCCACGGCTTCCATCAACTCGTCGCGATATACGGAAAGATCATCCTTCGCGTCATCCGGCACGTCAATCTTCTCGACATCGCCCTTCGCGGTCCACTTTTTCGCTCTCTGCTGCACCACGTTCACATAACCGTCCATCGAAGCGCCGTTCTTGATCGGCAGATGGAAAGGCGCAACCTTCTTTCCGTACAGCGCCCTCAGATCTTCAATGACCTTGCGGTAATTTGCTTCTTCATTGTCCATATTGGTCACAAAGACCATTCTCGGCAGTTTGTTCCGGTCGCAAAGCGCAAACGCCTTTTTCGTCCCGACTTCCACGCCGGCCTTGCCGTTGATCACGATGATCGCGGCATCCGCCACTGCGGCAGCCTCTTCCGCTTCCCCGACAAAATCGAAATATCCCGGAGCATCCAGGACGTTGATCTTGCAGTCCTCCCAAAGGATCGGGATCACGGACGTGTTAATGGAAAAATGACGTTTCTGTTCTTCCTTGTCATAATCGCTGATCGTATTGCCGTCCGTAACCTTTCCCATACGGGATATCTGTCCCGAAAGAAAAGCCATGGCCTCCACCAGAGACGTCTTCCCCGCGCCTCCGTGCCCCAGCAGGACAACGTTACGGATCTTATCGGTCGTAAATACGTTCATGAAAGGTACCTCCCCAACAGATGAAAATTTTTACGCAGGGAAAAGCCCACGCATGTTGACATTTTACTAAATCTTTGCGTCAATATCAATCATTATTATGAGAAATGTACAAATTGTTTTTTGAAATACTACTTTTCTACATTTTTATCACAGAAATGTATAGGAATTTTTGGTGATTTTATGTTAAAATGTCGCCATGAAACTTGAACGCATCGGATTTTTCGGGCTCGGCCTGATCGGCGGGTCCATCGCAAAGACTATTAAACAGATATCCCCGGGCTCTGTCCTTATTGCCACGGCGTCTCACGCCGAAACCGTGGCGGAGGCGTACGAGGCCGGCGTGATCGAAAACGAGGAGCCCCTTCCCTTAAGCGATTTCGCAGATTGTGACCTGATCTTCCTCTGCGCCCCGGTACTGACGAATATCCGCGCCATGGAAGAGCTCGCCGCCCTTCCCTTAAAGGAAAATGTCTGCATCACGGACGTAGGCAGCGTCAAGGGGCAGATGCACGAGGCCGCCAAGCGGCTATCCCTGACCAAAAACTTCATCGGCGGCCATCCCATGGCAGGCTCGGAAAAGACAGGCTTCGCCAACGCCTCCACCACGCTCCTGGAGAACGCTTACTATCTTTTGACACCGGAAGCGGACGTGCCGAAGAGCCAGGTAAAGGCCTTCGTTTCGCTGGTGAAGTCCATCGGCTGCATCCCGCTCGTTCTGGACAGCCACACGCACGATCTGAGCACAGCCGGCATCAGCCACCTCCCGCACATCATCGCCGCAGGGCTTGTGAATTTCGTGCAGAGAAAAGATGACGCCGACGAGACCATGAAACGGATCGCGGCGGGCGGTTTTAAAGATATTACCAGGATTGCCTCCTCTTCCCCCGAAATGTGGGAAAGCATCCTTCTTTCCAACCGGGAGGCGGTTCTTTCGCTTTTGTCCGACTATACCGGGATCCTCTCCGAGATCCGCGAAAAAATTGAAGCGGCCGACGGAGACGCGATCCGGGAGTTCTTCAGGACCGCAAAGGACTACCGCGATTCCCTGACGGTTCGCGGGAAAAACCGTTCGATGATCTTCGAGCTCTTCTGCGATCTTGATGACAAGGAGGGGCAGATCGCTCTGACAACAACGATCCTGGCGATCTCCCACATCAACCTGAAAAACATCGGCATTTTACATAACCGGGAATACGAGCAGGGTGTTTTACACATCGAATTCTACGACGCTGCCTCTCTCGAGCGGGCGGCTGAGCTGCTGAAGAGCTACGGATACACGATCTATCTGCGTTAACAGGAAGGAGTGAATATGGAAACAGGAATCATCAACGGCAAAAATATGCACCTTTTTCAGGAGTTTTTCAGCCCCTGGATCATGGAACGTATACAAAACGGGGAACCTGTGGAGTTCATCGGCCTTACAGATGATGAAACAGCCATCGGCGGCCTTGCCGTTTCCTTCCTCTTCGGAAATCCGGAGATCATTTCGATCTATGTTGTGCCGGAGTACCGCCATAAGGGAGGCGGCACTGCCCTCGTAAAAATGGCCGAACAGATCGCAGAAGACGAAGGCATGCTTTTAACGGTTTCTTTTATGATCCCCGGAAATGAGGGCAAGGATTTGGCCGCGTTTTTTGAAAAGCGCGGATTTGAGCGCGTGGCTGACTGGCCGAAGATCTATCGGTTCTCCCTGTTGGAGCTGTCCGAAGCGCTCGACCTCGTTCCCGAAAAAACCAATATATCCGAAAATATCGTTTCTCTTTCCACCCTGACGAACATGCAGGTCCGCAATTACAGCACGCAGGCCTATCAGAACGGCCTTCCCACCCCCATGGGCGGGTTTAACTCCACCACCGTTGAGAGGGATATTTCCATGATCTCCTTCGATGGAAAAGAAAACATGAACGGATATATCATCATCGAGAAAAACGGGGGCTCTCTTCTCTCCGTCCCTGCTTTTTACCAAAAGATCATCGGCGGAAAGACCGGGATCTTCCTTATGGAAACTGCGTTTTCCGAAGCAGCCCGGCTTTACCCGGCAAAAACGGAGGTTCTGACCTATTGCATTTCCCCTTCGTCCAACCGTTTATTAAAGCATCTTCTCCCCAAAGCGGAGAATGAATCGTATCTATATCAGAAGTTATTTTAGAGAAACACGACCGAAAAAAATAAGGAGGATCGATCAAAATGGAAGAAAGTGAACAGCAGCTGCAAAAAAATGGGCTGATTGGCTCTCAGAAGTATGATAAAAAAGAACACGATCTTATGCTGGATACGCAAAAAAAGCAGAAACAGATCGAGGAAGAGGAAAAGAAGAAAAAAGAAAACGATAAAAAGGATGAGATCAAGAACATCCTTGCTCCTGATGCGCAGCTCAAAGCGGAACAGTTTCGTGAGGCCATGAAAAACCATATGGGCCTCGCCGTCGCCGAAAAAGCAGCAAAAGGCGAAAAGCTCCAAGAATTCATTCCTGCCGACCGCGGCTTCGGAGGATGGAAGGAACGTAAAAAAGACGAACTGTCCTTATGGTGGAAAAAGAAGACCGGATTACGGCAGGATATCGACCTGGACACCTATCGGATAACAGAGAAGTGGGATGCTCTTGACAAAAAGAAACAGGAGAAAAAGAACAATCCTGCCGAAGAGCCGGAGTCTGTACAGTCGATCATCAAAGACGCTCTAAAATGGAAGCTCTCCTGGTCCATGCTGGATTCCCGCTATTTCAGGCTCAACGCTGAAAGAATGCACGAAATGTTCCATAAATCAAACCGGCTGAAACAGGCTCTTGTGAGCGGCGATCCGGCGATCAAGGCACTCCCGCCGGCACAGCAGCAGGTGCTGGCTTCCGTTGTCAACATCGTTTCGATCCTTCATGTTGCGATGCAGAATAAGATGTTTCTTAAGGGGGTCTTTATCCGTGGAAAGGTCGGTGAGAAATATCTCAATACCCGAAGGAAAACATGCAAGCCTACTCTGGAAGAATGCCGCCGTTTCTTCCAGCTGGCCATGAAAGAACTGCACTATTATGAGAAAAAGGCAAATCTTTCCATTCGTGAGTTCGCGGAAGCCAATGAATCCGAACTGAAGAGCGAAACAAAAGACGAAAGCAACGCGCTGCAGGATCTTTTGCAGAAGCAGAATACGCCGTATATTAAATCGGGGAACGCGCGCTATATTGACGGACTTGTTTCCACCATAAGAAACTATCGGAATGAACCGCCGGAGCGTGTCGCCGCCATGTATAAAAATCTGAGCGTGGTGCTTAAATCTTCTCGTTCCGAAGAGGAAAATGCTGCGTTCTGCCGGGAAATGGAAGGCATTCTTAAAGAAATCCTGATCTGGGACTTGAGCGACTTCGAATACCACGGCCCGGAGGATATAATGAAGCCCGATTACAAAACGAAGCGGAAGAAGCTCTATATGGTCCATGAACTGGATAATACCTTCAAGTACTACCGGGAGTTCTTTAATGACAAGGAAACACGCAAAAAATACTGCACTCTCTCTGAAGAACTCTTTCATGAGGCCTCGGCAAGAATATATACCGCGCAGTCCCTGCATGCGTTCCACGAAATGACCGGAGGGCTTCTCAGCCTTGATACAGATAAAAGCTTAGATGACTGGTACAGCATGTCCGGAGAGCAGTGCATGGAACTTGCCAACACCTACAGGGGACAGGACGAAAACAACGTAAGAACGCAGGTTTCAAAGCTCGCGCTTCTCAAACTGGGGGCGGAGGATGAAACAAACAAAGAAAAACTTCTCCTTTATACTCCCGGAAGCTCCATCAGTTCGATCCTCCGGGAAAACCGGAAACTCGAAAAGGTTCCGGATGATATTGATACGATCCTGAGCGGCCAGGCCGAGAAGAATCTGCAGGAAGCGATCGAACTGGCCCGGAAAGAACCGGAAGGCGAGTTTGCGAACGAGAAGGAGAAGAAGAAAGCGCAGAAGGAGCGTTTTGAAGCGTATATATCGGATTTGGTCCGCATCAAATTATGCTCACAAAATCCTTCCGCTATTCAAAAGGACCTCGCGGAAATAAAATATTTCTTCACAAATATACACCAGCAGACCGAATTCATTAAAAAATATCAGCTCTCCATGGATGAGATCGGATGGATGCAGCAGGCGGTCGCTGACACGATTTCGGAATACATTAAGCCCTACACCGGCATGGACCTGATCGAAGCAACCAAAAACCATATTTTAGAGCAATATACCGTTCTCCTGCCTATGATCAAAGATCTCGTGCAAAAGGAAGTCCCCGCGGACTTTGCGAAAAAACTTGTAAAAGATCCGGCCAAAGGCGAAAAAGAATTCAAGGAAGATCAGCTCGCGCAGAAGATGCAGTATATTGCCCTTATGCTCATGAATACGGAAGTTGGGCAGAAGCGTTTGGAAGCCGGCGAATTAAGCGATGAATTTACACTCGTTAACTATCCTCTGGCGAATTATAATAAAGACCTCGGCACGGTGGCTGATGAGCCGGCATCCTTAGCGGATGTTCTCACCGACGCAATGGAGGAATGGGTAAAAACAAACTGCAAAACCGAGGACGAGAAGGTCCTGTTCAATGTGGTCAACAATTACTTAAAGTTTCCGGATTCTACCGGCTTTCAGCTTCTCAATACGGAAAAAGCGGACGAAGTTATAAATGAAGTAAACGCCAAGCGGCAGAAAAAATTCAATACTATTCTCGAAAATCTTTTTAAGTAGGAGTTCGTATGGAGGCAGCAAAATATTTCGGCGCTCCCGCCGGACCGCTGAAAGGGGAAATCTCGATCCCCGGAGACAAATCCATCTCCCACCGCGCGGTCATGTTCGGCTCACTCTCTCAGGGCGACACCGAAGTAACGGGCTTTTTACCCGGCGCGGATTGCCTGTCCACGATCCGGTGTTTCCGGACTTTGGGCGTTTCGATCGAACAGGAACAGGATAAAGTGATCATTCACGGAAACGGACCGGAGGGATTAAAAGCGCCCTCCGGTGTTCTTGATGTGGGAAATTCCGGCACGACCATGCGGCTTTTGTCCGGCATCCTCGCCGGCCAGCGCTTTGATTCGGTTCTGGATGGAGACGATTCGATCCGGCGCCGCCCCATGGGCCGTGTGATCAAGCCGTTGTCGGACATGGGCGCTTCGATCGAAGGAACCGATCAAAAAGCGCCTCTTAAAGTCTCGGGCCGCCCCTTAAAGGGAATCGATTACCACTCTCCCGTCGCCTCCGCCCAGGTCAAGTCCTGCGTCCTTCTGGCGGGGCTCTACGCCGGCGGATGTACCAGTGTGAGCGAACCGGCGCGTTCCCGTGACCATACCGAAAGGATGCTTTCGGCTTTCGGAGCCGATCTTACGGTCAGCGGAAAAACCGTTACGATCCTCCCCCACCCCGATCTCAACGGTCAGCAGGTTTTTGTTCCCGGAGATATCAGCTCCGCGGCCTACTTTATCGCTGCAGCACTGATGGTGCCGGGAAGCGAGGTCCTGGTCAAAAATACGGGGATCAATCCGACACGGGACGGGATCTTAAAGGCCGCCGAAGCCATGGGTGGAAAAATCGAGTATCTGAACCGGCGGACCGTTTCCGGAGAACCGGTGGCGGACCTTCTTGTTCGTTCCTCCGCCCTTCACGGCACCGTGATCGAAGGGGATCTGATCCCGGCTCTGATCGATGA
>JAEESA010000169.1 GCA_016286115.1 Lachnospiraceae bacterium | reverse complement strand
AAACCCGCAGAGATGCGGAAACAAAGCGTATCCTGTCGTGGGTGTTTTTTTTGCGCCCATTTTCAAAACAGAAAGGACTGAACGCCATGTGCGGTATCGTTGGATACGTCGGCAAGGCGAACGCCACCGACATTTTACTGGAAGGACTTGAAAAACTGGAATACCGGGGCTACGACTCCGGCGGGATCGCCGTTTCCGGACGGGACGGCGTCGTTGTGGAAAAGGCCAAGGGGCGTCTGACGGCGCTCCGGGAGAAACTGGACCGGGACGGCAGACCGGACGGGACGGTGGGGATCGGCCACACCAGATGGGCCACTCACGGGGAACCCTCCGACGCCAACGCGCACCCTCACCGGAGCGGTCGCGTCACCGTGGTCCACAACGGGATCATCGAGAACTATCTGAGCCTCCGGCAGCGGCTGATCCAGAAGGGGTATGAGTTTTCTACCGAGACGGACACCGAGGTGGTGGCGCAGTATCTGGATTACTATTATCAGAAAAATCACGACCCGCTGACGTCGATCATCAAGGTGCTGCACCGTGTGGAAGGTGCTTATGCGCTGGGGATCCTCTTTAAAGACCATCCGGATACGCTCTATGCGGTCCGTAAGGACGCGCCGCTGATCGTCGGAAAAGGGAAGGAAGGAAATAATCTCATTGCTTCCGATGCCACAGCCCTTTTGAAGCACACCAGGGATGTGTATTATCTCGAGAACAATGAGATCGCTGTATTGACGGCGGATTCGATCGGCTTTTTCAATGTGGACGGGGATCCCGTGGAAAAAGAGGAGAGCCGGATCGACTGGGATGAGAGCGCAGCCGAAAAGGGCGGATATGAGCACTTTATGCTCAAGGAAATGTATGAACAGCCGAAGACGATCCGCGACACCTTAAATCCCCGGATCAAGGACGGGAATGTGGTGATCGAGGAGCTCGGCATGACGGATGAGGAGATCCGAAACGTTGGCAGGATCCATATCGTGGCCTGCGGTTCCGCGTATCATACCGGCGTGACCGGAAAGTACGTGTTTGAAGGCATGTGCCGCATTCCGGTGGAGGTGGATCTGGCTTCCGAATTCCGTTACCGGGATCCGATCCTCGGCGAAAAGGATCTTGTGATCGTGATCTCCCAGTCCGGAGAGACCGCAGATTCTCTGGAGGCGCTGCGGATCACGAAGGCGGCCGGGATCATGACGCTCGGGATCGTGAACGTGGTCGGGAGTTCCATCGCCAGGGAGGCGGACAAGGTCATGTACACCTGGGCCGGTCCGGAGATCGCCGTGGCGACGACCAAGGCCTACAGCGCACAGCTTATTGCGCTTTATCTCCTGGCGATCCGTTTCGGCCAGGCGCTCGGCACAGTGGACGCCAAAGCGACGGCTTCGATGATCAGCGAATTAAAACGCCTTCCGGACCAGATCGAGCTTCTCCTGAACAATAAAGAAAAGATCCAGAACTTTGCGAACCATTATCTCGCTGCGCAGCACATCTTCTTCATCGGCCGAGGCATTGACTACGCGATCGCCATGGAGGGGTCATTAAAGCTCAAGGAGATTTCTTATATCCACTCCGAGGCCTATGCAGCCGGGGAACTGAAGCACGGCACGATCTCCCTGATCGAGGAGGGGACGCTCGTAAACGCCATTGTGACGCAGGATGCGCTTTTCGCGAAAACGGTCAGCAACATGGTGGAGGTTAAGAGCCGCGGCGCCTTTGTGATGGCTGTGACGAACGAGGGAAATACGGAGATCGAGAATACGGCGGACCTTGTGATCTATATCCCGCAGACCAACCGGTTTTTCACCGATTCGCTGGCGATCATCCCGCTGCAGCTTTTCGCCTATTATGTGTCCGTCGGCAGGGGCTGTGATGTCGATAAGCCCAGAAATCTTGCGAAATCCGTCACGGTGGAGTGATTGGATGTGACATGGACACAAATTCGACACAGGTTTGCTGTAAACTAACTGTGATACTGGACTGTTGTCGAATGGAGGAAATGAAAAATGAGCGATGGAAACAACAATCTTTGGGATGAGGACGATTGGACCAAGGATTTTAAGAAGGATACGGAGACATCGAATACGCCTCCGCAGGTAGAGCCTGCGTTTCGAAGGGAATCGATAACGGGTGAGCCGCAGGCGCCGCAGCAGGGGCCGGTGAACCCGCAGATCCCGGTGCAGGGACAAAATATCCCGCAGAACGGAATTCCGACGCAGACGCCCCCGCCGATGGGGCAGGGACAGACACCCCCTCCGATGGGGCAGACGCCTCCGCCTGTGCAGGGCTTCCCTTACGGCCAGGGGCAGCCGGGGTTAAACCGGCAGGTACCGCCAAATCAGCAGGTACCGCCAAACCGGCAGGTGCCGCCGAATCAGCAAGTGCCGCCGAATCAACAAGTGCCGCCGAACCGGCAGCAGTTTTATCAGCAGACGCCGCCTCCGTCGAAGCCTCCGAAGGCAAAGAAGAAAACGGGAAAGCCGTCTTTTGGGATTACTTTATTAAAGGTCATCGCGATCGCAGCCGTATTCGGCATTGTTGCCGGTTGCATTTTTGAAGCTTCCGTGTATTTTCTGGGGGAGAAACTCGGACTTCGTACGGCGGAGTACATCGAACAGAGCCTTGGCATTGCCGAAGAAGAAGGTGCTGCGGCCGAAACCGCTGCCGTAGAAGAGAAGGAAGAGCCTGTCGCTGCAAAGACCGAAGTCACTTCAGTCATCACCAGTGACGTGACGGAGGTGGTGGAAGCGGCGATCCCGTCGATCGTTGCGATCACCAATATCAGCACGGTGGAATACAATACGTTCTGGGGCCAGCGCGGCACATATGAGAGCGAAGGCGCCGGAAGCGGCGTGATCATCGGCAAGGATGATAATAACCTTTATATTGTCACAAATAACCATGTGGTGGAAGGAACGGATTCCAATACGGTCCAGTTCGTGGACGAGGAAACGGCAGCCGCCGAAGTTCTCGGTCAGTCGGTGGCCAGAGACATCGCTGTTCTGGAGGTGTCTTTGAAGGATATCCCGGACGAAACCCTTTCCGCGATCAAGATCGCCAGTGTAGGGGACTCCACTTCACTGAAGGTCGGAGAGCCTGCGATCGCCATCGGGAACGCGATGGGATACGGTCAGTCCGTAACGGTCGGCGTGGTTTCCGCGCTCGAACGCGAGATTAATGTGCAGGATGACAATGGCAACATGATCACGAATACCTGCATCCAGACCGATGCAGCGATCAATCCCGGAAACTCCGGCGGCGCGCTCTTAAACGCTGCGGGAGAGGTAATCGGGATCAATGAGATCAAGTACTCGATGACCGAAGTAGAGGGGATCAGCTATGCGATCCCGATGGCGACGGTGCAGCCGGTCGTCAGCCGGATCATCAACCGCGAGGAAGTACCGGAAGGCACCAGAGCATATCTCGGCGTCCAGGGAATTGATGTGACCGAAGACATCAGCAGCCATTATAACATGCCGGTCGGCGTTTATATCGCCCAGGTCATGGAAGGAACGCCTGCGGAGGAAGCCGGGCTTTACGCCGGAGATATCATCACCGCGATCGACGACCAGCCGATCCGCACCAATGAGGAGCTGCAGGATGCCGTTTCCTATTACGCGCCCGGCACAACGGTAACGGTCACGATCATGCGTACGAACCACGGTGTCTATGAGGAAGTGGAAATAACAGCGACATTGGGAGCCAGAAACGACGGATGAATATGGAAGAACAGCCCAGAGTAGATATCCTGTTGTCTTCGTATAACGGGGAAAAATACCTGAGAACACAGCTGGACAGCATTTTGAACCAGACGTGGAAGAACCTCGTCATCCGGATCCGGGATGACGGGTCCACGGACGGTACAAAGGAGATCCTGAAGGAATACGAGGAAAAATATCCGAATGTTTATGTGTATTACGGGGAAAATCTGGGACTTGTGAAGAGCTTCCTGAGCCTGATGAAGGAAAGTGACGCGAGCTACACCGGCTTTTCGGACCAGGATGACTATTGGCTGCCCGAGAAGGTCGAGCGCGCTGTGGAGAGGCTTGCCGGGGTGAAGGGGCCTGCCCTTTATTCCGGAAACCAGACCCTGGTGGATGACGACCTTCAGGTTCTGCCCGGGGAAACCGTGCCGGAGCCGAAACCGGGCTTCGGGAACGCGGTTGTGGAAAGCATGTGTACGGGCTGCACGGTGCTGATGAACCGGGAACTCGTGGACCTTGTCGCAAAAGACCTCCCGGAGCATGCGATCTGGCATGACTGGTGGTGTTATCTGGTCTGCACCTATCTCGGCACCTACGTGTTTGACAAACGCGCTTTCATCTATTATCGTCAACACGGAGACAACCAGCTGGGAAGCAGCCGCAGCGCATGGCAGATGATCAAAAACAAATGGGACTTCCTGAAGAAGACCCGGGGGCAGCTCGGCGCCATGCTGGAGGACTTCACACAGCGGTTTCGTGGAAACGATGCGAAAGATGCGCTGGTAGACACACTTCTTAAATCAAGAAGTAATATTTTATCAAGATTTAAGTTATTCTTTTCAAGAAAGATCTACAGGCAGAAGAAGCTGGACGGCTTCGTCATGCGCTGCCTGATCCTGATCAACAAGATGCTTTAATAAAGTAGGAGTTTGTGGTAGAAAATGGTTTTTTCATCGATGTTCTTTTTATGGGTATTTCTGCCCATCGTTCTGATCTTAAGCAGGCTTATCCCCAAAAAGGGGCAGAATATTCTGCTCCTTTTGGCCAGCCTGATTTTTTATGCCTGGGGGGAGCCGAAATATATCCTCCTGATGCTGCTGGCGATCGCAGGGAACTATCTGGTCGTGATCTTGATGGATCGGTTTACGAGAGCGAAGAAGTTTTATCTCATTGTGGCCATCGTATTTAACGTCGGAATGCTCGGGATCTTCAAATACACCGACTTCTTCATCGGCCTGATCAATGACATCGCGAAAAACCAGGTCATTGAACCGAAAAATATCGCTCTGCCGATCGGGATCTCGTTCTTCACCTTCCAGGCAATGAGCTATGTCTTCGACTATTACCGCGGGGAGTACAAGGCGGAGAAAAACCCCTTGAACGTTGCCCTTTATATTTCCTTTTTCCCGCAGCTCATTGCGGGCCCGATCGTAAAATACCGCGATATCCGCACGCAGATCAGCGAGCGGAGCATGACGAGCGAGAAAACCGTGGAGGGGATCCGCCGGTTCATATACGGCCTCGGGAAAAAGGTGCTGATCGCGAATACCTTTGCTTCGGTCGTGGACGGGATCTACGCGAACGACCCGATCCATCTGACGGGCAGCCTCTCCTGGGTGGCGGCCGTGCTCTACATGCTCCAGATCTATTATGACTTTTCCGGGTACTCCGATATGGCGATCGGCCTCGGGAAAATGTTCGGCTTCGACATTCTTGAAAACTTTAATTATCCTTATATTTCTACATCAATCCGCGAATTTTGGCGCAGATGGCACATCTCCCTCGGCTCCTGGTTCCGGGATTATGTCTACATCCCGCTTGGCGGCAACCGAAAGGGGGAAGCGCGGACCTGCCTTAATCTCATGATCGTATTCGCCGTGACCGGCTTCTGGCACGGGGCGGCGCTGGCCTTCCTCTTCTGGGGGATCTTCCACGGGGCCCTGCAGCTTCTGGAACGCACGCCCTGGGGGAAGCTGATCGCGAAGGTGAAGCCGCTGGGCTGGATCTACACCACGCTTGCGGTCATGATCGGGTGGATCCTCTTCCGCACGGAGAGTGTGGGGTATTCCCTTGAGATCATCAAGCGGATGTTCATGCCCTGGAAGTTTACGAGCGGCATGTATTCCATGTGGGAATTTGTCGGCGCGCGGACGGTGATCGCCTTTGTATTTGCGATCATACTCTCTGGCCCGCTGCAGCTTCTTCTGAAGAAGTTCTGTCCGAAGGTAATGGAAAAGCTGAAAGGGAGCGTGCTGGATCTGATCTTATGCGTGGGGCTCCTGGTGCTGTCCATACTGACGTTATCTGCAAACACCTATAACCCATTTATTTACTTTAGATTTTAGAATTGAGAAAAACTATGGAAAACACAAGCAGAAAGAAGCTAAATATTGTTTGGCAGGTCGTGTTCATCGCGGCGCTTGTCCTGCCCACCGTTTTGTACCTTCTCTTCTTTAGGGGGAAGGAGCCGGTAACCTATGAAAACCGAACGCCGGTGGAGGCGCCGGATCTTTCTCTGGAGAATTACAACAACATCCCGCAGGAGATCACGGATTACTACAACGACAATCTCCCCTTCCGTTCCACGATGGTGAGTGCCTACAGCTACGGCGTATACAAGCTTTTTCATGAGCCGGCGCTGCCGAATGTGGTCGTGGGAAAGGAAAACTGGCTGTTCTACAACCGCCCCGACGACGGAACGAACATCATGGATTACAAGGGAATGTGCCAGTTCTCGGACGAACACCTGGCGAGGATCGCGGCACAGCTCACGGAGGTCAATGAGCATCTGAAGGCGGAAAACTGCCAGTTCATCCTCTACATCGTGCCTGATAAGGACCATATTTACAGCGAATACATGCCGGACTACATCGCCGGCCCCGGTCCGTCCCGCGCTTACGGGCTCACGAATTATCTTCGCGAGAATACGGACCTGACCGTGATCTATCCGACCGGGGAGCTTTTAGGCTTCAAAGAGGAAAACGAAGAGGACACCCTCTATTACCATTATGACACCCATTGGAACGCCCTAGGTGCCTATCTCGGCTCCAAGCCGCTGCTCAGCGCCATGGGAGCGGAGGCCACCTCGCTCTATGAGATGGAGATGGAGAGGAATAACGACTCGGAATACGACCTTGCCGACCTGCTCGCGATCCGCCGTTTCCTCTCGGATGACGTGGGCTTCTCCATCAAGGATCCGGGTTACGGGGAGGCGCAGCTCGTCAGTGATGACGGCGGCGAATGCATCGTGCTCAAGGCGGAAGGCGATAAGGTCGATCCGCGCCACATCCTGTTTTTCCGCGACTCCTTCGCAGACCAGCTTGCACCGTACTTCTCCAACCGCTTCGCCCAGACGACGCTTTTACGCCGCACCGGAGGCGGCTCCTCCGATGCCTACCGCGAAGCCATGCAGTCCCTTCCGGACGTCTTTATCTATGAGATCAGCGAGCGGTACTTAGACGACCTGCTCGGGTTTACGGTGGGGTAAAGATAACGTACGCAAGCGTCCCCAAGCGGCTGCGAACGTCCAGTGGACGTTCTCTTGCAGCGGACCGGAGCGGAGCGGAGAAAGCGGCTCTGCGGGGGCGATGGTGTGCTGATT
>JAEESA010000168.1 GCA_016286115.1 Lachnospiraceae bacterium | reverse complement strand
CGCTTGGAACTCCGGAGGCGGTTCAGATGATCTGCTGTATGGACAAAGAGTACATGAATGGCTTTCGTGGAGTCGGCTACAAAAGAACAAAGTCTGTCGCTGAGGGGGATGACTGTTGCGATTACAGGCTGACAAAGACAATTTGACCGTCCACGAATTCGGAAAAGCTTGTACGCGGGATAGAACAGATCATCGGGAATGACGATGAAAGGGGTTTGCTATGACGTTTGAAGAACTTGGATCGGAAAACGGGAAAACGATGATGCTGCTTCCGGGCACATGCTGCGACTGGCAGACGAATTTCGCGAATGTAGTAGAGAGACTGGCGGAGAAGTATCATCTGATCTGCGTAAATTATGACGGATTCGACGGCAGTGACGATACCTTTCCGGATATGATCACCGTTACAAAGAAGATAGAGAACTATATTCTTGACCATCATAACGGAAGAGTTGACGGAGCCATCGGTTCCTCTCTGGGATCAAGCTTCGTCGGACAGTTGATTCAGAGAAAAATCGTTCATATCGATCATGGCATCTTCGGGAGTCCTGATCTTGACCAGAGCGGCAAAATCTCTGCGAAACTGCAGTCCATGCTTGTGGTGCCGCTCCTTACTGGTTTTACAAAGAACGAGAAAAAGAAGCAAAAGACCAGAGAAACCTTAAAAAGGATATTCGAAATGAATGACGAGGCAGTAGACAGATTCATGGAGTGCTTCTCGAAGTTCAATCCGAAATCCATAAAAAACGAGTATTATTCGGATCTTCTTACACATCTGGAGGAAGACATTAATGTGGAGCATACAAGGGCGCATTTCATCTACGCAAAGAAAATGGGTGAAAAATACCGGAAGCGCTATGAAAAATACTTCCACGATCCGGACATCCGGGAATTTGACATGCAGCATGAGCAATGGCTTTTCGGAGGAGAGAAATTTGCAGTGCCGGTTCTGAAAGCGATCGATGAATTCATGGAGATGCCGGTGTGAGGAGGGGCAGATTATTATGAAACTGTACACGATAGAAACGGGAAACAGATTATGCGTTGCCGCAGAAGGGAGCGACGGGAAAATCCGGACGCTTGATTCCATGGGAATAGAAATGCGGGATATGAATGATCTGATCCTTCATTACGATGATCTGGCTCCATTGATCAGGAGAGGAACAGAATCAGGGAAAGCACCGGAAGAAACGGATTATATAATAAAAGCTCCGATTCCGGTTCCCATGCAGGATGTGATCTGTCTCGGAGTCAATTACAGAGAGCATATAGAGGAAACCGTGGATGTGGTGGATTTCACAGGAAAGACGGATGCCGTATATTTTTCAAAACGAGTGAACCGGAGTAATGATCCATATGGCATGATTCCTCTGTATGATTTTGTGGACAGCCTGGATTATGAGGCGGAGCTTGGTGTGATCCTGAAAAATGATGCTTTGAATATCAGTGTTGAAGAAGCTCCGGACTATATCCTGGGATATACCGTCATCAATGATGTCAGCGCCAGAAATGTACAGATGAAGCATCAGCAGTGGTACAGGGGCAAGAGTCTGGACGGATATTTTCCCATGGGTCCCTGCATTGTGACAGCCGACGAGATCGAAGATCCGCATGCTCTTGATATTGCCTGCTTTGTCAATGATGAAAAAAGGCAGCACAGCAATACCTCCTGCATGATCACAAACGTGTACGAAGCAGTTTCGGAACTATCACAGGGTATGACGCTAAAAGCCGGAACCATTATCGCGATGGGAACGCCGGGAGGCGTAGCCATGGGCATGAACCCGCCGAAGTACCTGAAGGCGGGAGACACCGTCAGATGTGTGATAAAGAAGATCGGCGAGCTGGAAAACCATGTAGGAATGGAAAGAAGACGATATGGAAAAGATGATTTTAAGGGCGATCAAAAGATATCTGAAACGGCATTACCCGGCTGAAATGAAGTGTATCATAAACCGGGCTGCTGCCCTGAAACCAAGGCTTATGGCAAAAGCGCCGGATCTCGGCGGAAAAGAGAATTCTCTGGCAAACAATCTGGATATGTTCATCCTGTTTCTTGCCTTTTATGAGGCATCTGATCACCGCATGGATGGAAAAGCCGTTGATGAGATCATTGCGGATCTGTATCATCGGATGCGCTTTCTTGGCGGTTTTATGAACATCAACCATAGAGGAACCCTCTCTTTTTTGAGAAATAGTCTCTACAAAAGCTACCGGAAATATGTCAAAAAAGTCGCGGAGAAGCAGGCAAAGGGAGAATGGACAGATACCTGGGGAATGGTCGTAAATCCGAACCATACGGATGAAGGGATCGCCTTTACGCTCGTGGGCTGTCCGCTGGCTGACTACGCAAAGAAATACGGGTATGAGGAGCTGATGCCGCATATGTGCGCACTGGATCATACCTATGCGAAGATCATGCATGCCAAATTGATCCGGACGCATACCGTGGCAACAGGCTCGGATTCCTGCGATTACTGGTATGTGCCGGACAGGAGTGCGACGGCGCTACATGATATCATGTCAGAGAAAAGATACGGGGATATGCATATCTTTGCGGAAAAGCTGAAAGCGGAGGGATATGAAGAAGTAACGCTTATTCCTACGGACAACGGGAAATTCATGTCGAAGGCGGAAAGCCTGTGGATGGGATTATCAGGATCCATGATCCTGACCGGAAGGAAATAATCGAACGTTAGACAGGAGGAGATGTTATGCAGGCAGAGAATAGTGCGCTTAAGAAGAAAACGATCAAGACCATGAAGAGAAAAAAGGCGTTCAAAAATGAGATCGTCACAAGGCTGTCCCTGCCGGAATTTGAAATGATATGGCGGGATGCACATAAACGGTTGTATCGGATGTATGCTGATCATCAGGATCTGTCTAAAGGCGTAGCCATGCATACGGATGGATTCATCTTTCCGGCGGCAGCTATCTATCTCGCGATGAAGAAAGTTGATCCGGAAATGGCATATGCTGTCATGAAGAAGGTTATGGCGGAGAAATCAACGAAAACAGGACAGAAAATCGCGAAATGGTGCAGAATGCCGGGTTTCAGGAAGTTTTTTCTGGGTATGTGGGTCAGCTTAAGTCATAAAATGTTCGGAGAAGCTTCAGGCTTTAAGAATGTATTCTATCCCAAAGAGGAAGGGTGTTTTCGTATGGATATCATACAATGCCCATATAACAAATATCTGACGGAGCAGGGATGCCCTGAACTGAATATCCTGTTTTGCGAGAATGATGTTCATGCATACGGTAATCTTCCGGGTCTAAAGTTCAGCAGAACAAAGACGATTGGAGCAGGGGATGAACTGTGTGATTTCAAAATGGAGCTTGTGAAATAAGAAAAATTGCAGATCGGAGTACTGGCTGCAGATTGGAGTGGCGAAAGGTTTCTTTTTGCTTTATACTTTGCCCGACAGTTAGCAATCGCTTACTATAATATCGAGAGAGAGGAGAATTGTTATGAGCAACGACAAAGCAAGAGAAAATCTTGTCAGCGGAAGCATCGTAAAAACGATGTTATCCCTCAGTATCCCGGCGATCATCGGCATGATCGTGATCGGGCTTTACAACTTCATGGACGCGGTTTTCGTGGGAAGGATGGTCGGACCCGAAGCCATGACCGCAGTTAAGGTCTCGTATCCGTTTACACTTTTAAACAGCGGAATCGCCACTCTGATCGGGACGGGCTCAGCTTCGATCCTGTCGAGAGCGATCGGAAAAAAGGATCAGGAGACCGTGGATAAGATCATGGGCAATCTGATCGCCCTGGTGCTGATCTTCTCCATCGCCGTAATGGCGGTCGGCCTGATCTTTACCAACCCGCTTCTTTCGCTCTCAGGAGCAAAGGGCAGCATTCTTACGGAAGCCAACCGGTATCTGAAGGTTGTATTTCTTGGTTCCCTGTTTGTGAATTTTGCCCAGTCATCGAATATGGTCATGCGGGGCGAGGGCAAGATGAAAACAGCGATGCTCATCATGGGATCCGGAGCGATCCTGAACATTATTCTGGATCCGGTCCTGATCCTTGCCTTCGGAAAGGAAAACGGAATCCTTGGCGCTGCAGTGGCTACCATTACGGCACAGATATTCCAGGCGGTTCTTGCGCTGGTTTACTTCCTGAAAAAGAGCGAAACAGTAAAGATCCACAGGATCGGTGTTGTCGGCTCGATTACAAAGCCCGTTCTGGGCGTCGGTGTTTCGGCCATGCTCATGCAGGTCATGACCATGCTGCAGCAGACCGTTATGTACAACACGGCGGAGCGCTATGGCGGCGGAGAGTGGCAGACGATTTTAAGTGCAGCATTGAGTCTTCAGGCGTTTTCTTTCATCCCGTTATGGGGGATCAGCCAGGGCTATCAGCCTGCTATCGGAACCAACTACGGTGCTAAGAAATTCGATCGCGTCCGTTCCTTCAACAAAGCGTTTATGATCGCCGCAACGATCCTGGCTTCCGTATTCTATATCCCGGTTATGATCGCGCCCGAGGGAATGCTTTCCATGTTCATCACCGATCCGGCGATCGTGGCTATGGGGGCTCCCATGCTCCGGGTTCTGTTCTCCACCTATATTACCTACGGAGTGCTGATCCTGGCCATCACTTTCTTCCAGGCCGTCGGAAAGGGCGGGAGCGCTGCAGCGCTGACGGTGCTTCGGCAGATTTTACTTTTCCTCCCGCTGGTTCTGACTCTGCCCCTTGTGTTTACCAACAGTGTGGAAGGCGTTTTCTACGCACAGATGATAACCGATGCCGTTGTTCTGGTCCTTGGTATTATCATGATGGCTGCCTCCTTCAGAAATCTTCGCAAGAAAGACCGGGTGGCGTTCGCGTAAGGATATTCAGTGGTTGGAGTTGTTCTTACAGACGGAGGGAGCTATGGACGGATCAAACCGCATGGATGCGGAGGCTCTTTTGAAAAAATACATGCACGTCATGTGCGACAGGGAATCGGAAAAGACCTACCGGCTGAAGAGCGAGGCCGGGGACGGCATCATGCGAAATCACCGGGTGTCCCGGGGGATCGAGCTTGTTTATTCCGAGTTTGAGTCTTATTCCCCGATGATGCGGGAACAGCTTCCGTCCGTCGATTATCTTGAGATCATGTATCTGGTGGAAGGACACGCCGAGTTCGAAATGGAGAACCGGCGTGTCGTGTTCGTCGACAAGGATGATGTCTGCATCTTTAACAGCCGTATAAGAGCCAGAAACTGTAAATTTGGAAAGGAAGGAATCCGCTGCATCAGTATTATGTTTCTGCTGGATTCGCTGAAGGACGAACTGAACAGCCTTTTCGGAACAAATGAATTTGACAATAAACCGCTGTTCCGGTATGCATTTGCGTCGGATTCCTGCATCCGCTTTCCTGCAAATGAAATGCTGAAAAATCTGTTCGCCGAGCTTCTTGCGGTTCCGGAGGAATACGGAGAATATCACAGGAAGCTTCTGGCCATTCGTGCGATCGTTTCCCTGCTTGATGTCAAAAGCGGGAAAAGACCGGACTATCGCTATTTCAGCGGTGATGCGGCGGAAAAGGTTCACGCGGCCCGGAAAATGCTGGGAGAAAACCTGGCCAAAGATCTGTCCATCGAGGAGCTGGCGGAAAGAGCGGGCATAAACCGTACCACGCTGCAGAGGATTTTTAAGCAGATGTACGGGGTGACGATCTTTGAATACAAAACGCAGATAAGGATGCAGGAGGCAAAAAATCTTCTCCTTGACGGAGAACTCCCCGTCACCGAGATCGCCGGGATCTGCGGGTATACGAATGCAAGCAAGTTTTCAGCCGCTTTCAAAAAACTGTTCGGACAGACCCCGTCGGAATGGAAAGCGGCAAACGTAAAGGAAATCAGAAAATGAAGAAAAAGAAAAAAGGTACCGTTGCCTGGGTAATGGAATTTGCCGGGATGAACAGGAAATCCTACCTTGGCAGCGTGATCATGGCGATCTTAAGCGTGACAGCAGGCTTTCTCCCATATCTTTTTATCGCGAATATGGTAAGAGCCCTGATAAACGGGAACCGGGATATGCACTATTACCTGGTTCAGTGCGCATACATGGCTCTATGCTGGCTTATCAACAGGATCTTTCATGCCATATCCACCACCATGTCACATAGGGCGACCTTCGGCGTATTGGCGGAGATCCGGAGGAGACTGACGAAAAAACTCAGCCGGATGCCTCTTGGTGATGTTCTGGACGACGCGTCGGGTTCTTATAAGAATATCATCGTAGAGAGGGTCGATTCTATTGAGACCACGCTTGCCCATATCATTCCCGAGGTCATATCCAAGCTTAATCCCGTCGATCCCACTGTGCGCGACATAACGCACCGTTTCCAGCATATCCGCCTCTGATTATCAGAGAAAAGTCTTTCCGATCCTGCGCCTCCCGAAAACAGCCACAAACTGAGATTCTTCCTCATTTAACAGCGATTACAGCTGTTTTTTTCTTCAATCCTTCCAATCATGAGATAACCCTCATTTTTTCCAAATCTTATAATAATTATTGGATTTGGTAATTTTATCCAGACATGCAGAGCATACCAAGAAAAATATTTGCCATGGATAAGACGCAAATGCGTTACATAAAGCGCAAACGCGACGTTCACTCATTCTTTTCTTGGCTCATTTTAACGCGCATTTTGTCTTTTCTTTTTTCTTTTGCCATCCTTTCACCTCACATAAAGTGAGGAACAGCACGGTTTACTTGTCCCTTTTGAGAAGCTCTTCGACAGCTTTTCTGAGGGTATCTGCTTTGGACAGACCATGCTTGGCGGCATATGCCTCAAAACGCTTAAGATCCTCGTTGGAGAGTCTCATGCTTACTTTATTTGCTTTGGGATCATCCATCTTGGGTCTTCCTGCGCCTTCTCTTCTTGGCATCTTGCACCTCGCTTTCGGTCTATGGTTCCATTATAATATGTGGGTGCCAAATTTCAAGTATTCTTTCATAAATTAAGAAAGAGATCCTGTGCGTTCAGAATCCCTTCCCCGTCATTTGCTTCTTACGTAAGTCTCAAATCATATAAACTACTGCCTTTTGTTATCATGTTCTTCTTTCCACTTTTCCAGAATCCATTTGTACTTCCTCCACAACTACCGAATAGTAATTCCACATTGTATTCCGATAGAAACAACTATCACTTTCCTGCAAGTTTTAAGAATTTCTTATCGTTCATCTGCTCGTTTGTAACATACTCCCCATCATGGAATAACGCATAATTCGTGATCGGTGTCGGTGCATTCTGTGCTTCTTCTTTGCTTTCAAGATGTATTGCCTTGAATGCAATACCATTTTCTTTTGCCGTCTGCTCCAAAACCGGGACATATTTTGCATTGAACGGGCACTGATTCG
>JAEESA010000167.1 GCA_016286115.1 Lachnospiraceae bacterium | reverse complement strand
GGGGGACCTCGGTTTAGCGCGGACCGAAGGCCGCCCCTCGCGGCCTGAGACCTTGAATTAAAGATAAAAAAAACGTCCATGAGGGGGTGCCAGGCGCCGGTGGCGCCTTCTTGGCACCGACCGGAGCGGAGCGTAGAATTCGAACCATTCAAGCCCCGAGGGGCTTGAACCAAAGAAACAAGGGTGCCTTCCGGCACCCTTGTTTCTTTGCATCAACGTCCATGAGGGGATTCGAACCTCCGACCTACCGCTTAGGAGGCGGTCGCTCTATCCTGCTGAGCTACATGGACATGAAATTTATCTTTCCCTGAAGCCAGACGGTCCCTTTGAACCTCCGACCGATCGCCGGCTCCCCTAAAAGATCTTTTTGATTGATGATCACATCAAAAACCAGGTCATTGGTCTTGATGGTCAGAACATACAGCTCCTCCAGCGTGCGCTTATTCGGGAGCATGGTATAGTCCATGATCTCACCGATCACGGCATACTGATCGCTTTCGACTCCGTAAGGCATGAGCGTGCTTTCAACGATACTGAGCACATCTTCATTAACAATCCTTCGCGAGATCATGGAATAGGTATCAATATCTTCGAGCGTTAAATTCTCGATCGCCTCTTCATCCCCATCGCGCGCCGCTGCAACAAGACTGTTTCTTTGCTGCATCTGCGCCGGCGTTTCCACCTTTTTGCTCTCTTTACGGATCGGCATGATGATCTTGCCTTCCGTGGAAAGCGCCGACAGAGTTACCGTCGATCCCTGAAGGCAGTTTTCATTCAAAAGCTTCTCATTCAGATACTCATTTACATTCTGAACATAGAAGATCAAAGCAATACCGAGCTTTAAGTCATCGCAGATCCCTGCGTAGGATTCATTTCCGGCATGCCGCTCTACATCCGCTTGTTCCTGCGTCGTCACCCCGCTTCCGGAAAAGTAAGGATAATAATAATCAATCTCGAAGCTTTCTTCATCCTCGAGAAACTGTCCCACGATCCGGATCCCGAAGCCATGACCATATTCCCTTGTCAGCTCGGCGATCTCATTCCCCTCAGAATCCCGTGCGGAAACAACCCGATTCGGTGAATCGATCACCTCATCCAGTATCTCGTCCAGTTCCTTGGTATTCTTCAGTTCCTGAAAGCCAATGGCTCTAAGATACCGATGCAAAGACATTTCCTCCCGGCGATGATCCGTCATAATGATCCGTTCTTCAGACATTCATCATAACGCAGCGCTTCAATATTTTCAAATACAAATCTGCATACCTATTATGATTTTACCATGGTTCTTATACCTACGTCAATGTCAGCTCCTTTTTGTATTCCAAAGCAGCTACCAGAGCATCCTCTTCTTCTTTAGACAGGACGATGATGGAATTCCCGTCAATGATCTCCTTTATATAGGTATAACAACCCTCGCGGCTGTGCATGGCGTTGATGATAAACCCGTCATCCTTTTCATTCAGAAGACAAACCGAAAAGCTCAGTTTTCCGCCCATTTCATTGAACGCGTCGTACTTCACCAGGCCGATCTTCTGAAAGATATTCTTGTTGTTATCGAACAAACGTTTGATATTGATCTCATTCTGCTTATTTGAAGCAAGCAGATCATCCACCTGACTCAACCGACGGATCAGTGTTTCTTCCAGATCCTTCCCATCCTTGCCGGACATAAAGACCTGATAGCTTTTTCTCAACTTTCCGGTAGTCAGCATGGTGCGGATCAAAAGAATTAACAATACTAATATCAGGACAGCCATTACTGCCACGATGATCAATAATATATCCAGATCAATCCCAAAATAGCCAGCTATATTCATACTCTCATCCTTTCATTTATTTCAGTTCAGAACCTTTTGACTTTCGATCATGGAAGCCCACAATTATAATTTGGAATAATTTACTTTACAGTATAAATCAATTCCACGATCCTGGTCAGTTCTGAGGGAGAATAGTATTCGATCTCGATCTTTCCCGACTCCGCATTTTTCTGCTGGATCGTCACCTTCGTTCCAAGAAGTTTTTTCAGGCGCTCCGCGGCATCCGCATACACTGCTTCCATTCCGGGATCGAGCGAAGACGCTTTCTTTTTGACCGGTTCCTTCTTATCGTTAATCTTTTTAACCAGTTTCTCAGCATCCCGCACATTCAGCTGTTCATCAAAAATCTGCTGCGCCGCGTCATACTGCTTTTCATTATCTTCAATGGAAAGCAGGGCTCTCGCATGTCCCGCGGTCAGCATATCATCCACGATCATCTGCCGCACTCGCGGATCCAGTTTCAAAAGTCGCAGAGAATTTGTGATCGCCGTTCTGCTCTTCGAAACCTTCTCAGCCAGTTCATCCTGTTTCCACTTATTCATATTGATCAGCTTCTGATACGCCTCTGCTTCTTCGATCGGATTCAGATTCTCCCTCTGAAGATTTTCGATCAGAGCAATCTCCGCGATCTGCTGCTCAGTGAACTCCCGAACGATCACCGGCACCTTCTTCAGTCCGGCCCTCTTCGATGCCCGCCATCTGCGCTCGCCGGCAACGATCATATAGTACTTATCTTTCTGTACGACGATCAACGGATCGATGATCCCGTTTTTCTTAATTGAATCACTGAGTTCCAGAAGCTTGTCCTCATCAAATACCTGCCTCGGCTGGTCAGGGTTCGGTTCGACCTTATTGATGTCTACATTCAATACATCATGATCCAATCCCGCTTCCCCATCCTGTTTTGCAGGTGCCTTTGCATTATTTACCTTATCCTTGATCAGGGAATCCAACCCCTTCCCAAGCGCCTTTCCTTTCGTTGCCATATTTCAAACTCTCCCTTATTACACCAATTATACCTTATTATTGATCACTTCCCGCGCGAGCGAACGGTAGCTTTCCGCTCCTGTCGACTTGGGCTCGTAGCAGTTGATCGGTTTTCCGTGAGACGGAGCCTCCGCCAGTTTGATATTTCTCGGGATCACTGTCTCATAGATCTTTGTCTTCAGATTCGTCCGAACACTCTCCACTACCTGCTGAGAAAGATTCGTCCTCCCGTCATACATCGTAAACACGACTCCCTCGATTGACAGCGACGGGTTCAACCGTTTCTGCACAAGATCGATCGTATAGATCAACTGGCTCAATCCTTCCAACGCATAATACTCACACTGGATCGGAACCAGGATCGTATCAGCCGTTGTCATGGCGTTGATCGTCAGCATGTTCAGAGAGGGCGGGCAATCGATGATGATAAAATCATAGTCGTCCTTGATATAATCCAGAGCATTCCTTAATACATATTCTTTATTATCCACATCCAGCAGCTCAACCTCTGCGCCCGCCAGATTTACATTGGAAGGAATGACTGAAAGGTTTTTTATCTCACTTGCTTCCAGACAATCCGATGTCGTACACTGATCCAGGATCAGATCATACACCGAATGATCCAGTTCATCTTTATCCAATCCGATCCCGCTGGTCGTGTTCCCCTGCGGATCCAGATCGATCACCAGAACTTTTTGTCCAAGTTCTGCCAGACAAGATGACAGATTAATCGCAGTAGTCGTCTTCCCGACTCCGCCTTTTTGATTCGCTATTGCAATACTTCTCCCCATTTTTGGCTCCTTCATTTCTGACACTAAGTGAGATTATAACACGATTGGGTTTCATATTCTATAAAAAAATAAAAAATGTTTCACGTGAAACATTTCTACACGAATTTGTGTCTGAGATTTTTATGATGTCAATATATAGTAGATGTTTCACGTGAAACATTTTTTAGAGATATTTTTGTAATCTGTATCGTTATAAGAAAAAGCCGGCATTTGAAAAATTATTAGGCTGGATAATTGAGAACTATGCCGGAGAGAAAAAACTGATATGTAATGACCTTTGTCAAGATGTAAATTGAGCCAAAGACCATCACAGGCTATTTTGTTTTTTCTGAAAGCATCTTGGCAGAGCTACGGATTATCAGTTCCCGGCATTGGCCACTCTGATATACGTGGATTCGGGAGATTGCTCTCCTTACCGACAGGTCAATGGTCCGCCGTGAGCACTACCGTCTAAAAGCGTGGATCACAGATTTCTCTGTGCCGACATAGTTTTTTCGTAGATTGCTCGAACCTTGAAAAGAACCATAGCCCTACCAGGATGCTTTCAGTTGTCTGTGGCTGATGGAAACGGCGTAAGCCGGCTTACATCAGCTTGGGCACCGCTTACAACGTCGGAACGGCGCTGTCAAGTCTGCGAAGCACCGCCGCAGGCGGCTTGGACTTGACTGTGACGGGACGATGTTGTACCTCATGCGATGTTCTCCGTCATCATGCCCCAGATGTAGCAGGCAAGCTCTCTGGCAATAGCTGTTTTAGCAACGTTCATCTTCTTGCTTTTGCTCAATGTTAGCTTGTAGTATCGGCGGCGTAGGCGTTCGTTAGCCTTGTCCGCATAAGCTATGACCGCCGGGGAACACCCCTGCTGACGCGCTTTCAGTGCTTTGGACTTATATCCTACCTGTCCTCTGCTGTAGCTCTGAGATGCTTCTATGAGAAGCATACGCAAATGGCTGTTGCCTGCCTTTGTAATACCGAGCCTTGTTTGTCCTTCTCCGCTGGAATCTTCTCCCGGAACGAGTCCAAGGTACGAGGCATAATGCCGGGCTGAAGCAAACCGCTTGAAGTCTCCAGTTTCAGCCACCACAGAAAGGGCCGTCTGGGTTTTAATCCCGAGGAAGCAGGTCAGGTTGTGAACTTTCTCCTGATACTCTTCATCGGATGCAAGTTCTTCGATGCGCTTGTCCAGGCGCTCAATCTTATCTGTGAGATTATCGAATGTAAGAAGATACTCTTCGAGAATCTCTTGATATAGACCTTCGGGTTTAAGCGAGCGTAACCATGTCAGGTGCTTCTGCGTCCAGTAATTGGTGCCATCTTCAAACCGGTAGTTGTGCCGCAGACAGAATGCCAGGATCCGCTGCTTTGTTTTCTTAAGATCTTTTTTGTGATCAATACGCATGCGGATGTATTCCTTGATTTGTTCGTCCTTATCTGTTGGAATGTGAACAGCGCTGTAATCTCGGTGTGCAAGACAACGGGCTATGAGAGCAGCATCACGCTTATCGGTTTTGATCTTTTTCTTACCTTTCAGCTTGGGCATCGTTGTGGGGGCAAGGATCACGCATTTGACACCGTGATCGGTAAGCTGATGATATAACGTAAACCCGAGGCAGCCAGCCTCATAACCGCATATGAAAGTAGCACCGTCTCCGTAATGGAAACGCATGGCCTCCAGATAGTTGATGACCTTACTGTAATGCCCATCAACTTTCTGCGGGTACTCGGCTTCTTCTTTCTCGTTTGTGTAGCAGCAAAGAGAAAAAGTTGTTACTATTCACAGATTAAATATCGAATAAACAGTTGGGAAAAAAATGTCGAATTATGTTATAATAAGATTGTTAGAAAATGATTTTCTGTATATAGTGTACAGAAAAAAATAAACACAAAATGTACTACCAATACGATACACCAAAAATGGTGTATCGTTCAACTAGAAAAAGTCGACAGGTGGATAACGGTATGAAGATAAATCAGGATGAGTTTAATCAGATTGCGACCACTCTGGCAGCACATTATGAGAGCGTGTTTTATGTGGAAATCGAAACGGGACGATATACGGAAGTTGTTCCGACACAGATGCTTACGGAGATTCTCATTCCGGCGGAAGGCGAGGATTTTTTTGCACAGTTCCGGGACAATGCGCATAAATACGTGCATCCGGATGACCTGGAAAAAGTACTGAGATTTCATGATAAAACAACCATCCTTGAAAATCTTGCCTCAAACGGTTTCTGTTCTTTGGTCTGCAGAATTATTCTTGACGGAAAAATCGTATATGTCCGTCATCTCGATATGATGTGTGAGGATAAGAAGCATGTCCTTTTCTGCATGGAAAATATCGATGAAGAGATCCGTGAAAAAGAAGAACAGAAGAAGAATCTCCAGTCTGCCGAACGTCTCGCCAGGCTGGATGAACTGACCGGAATAAAGAACAAAAATGCATTCGTCGAGTACAGACGCTCGGTGAATAAAAAGATTCAGTCCGCGGACAGCGGGCTTCGCTTCGGAATTGTCATGTGTGATGTCAATGACATGAAACGATTTAACGATACCAGAGGGCACAGCTTCGGAGATGAAATGCTGTGCAGAGCCTGCCGGATGATTTGTGCGATTTTTCCGAACAGTCAGGTTTACCGTATCGGCGGAGACGAATTCGTTGTGATTCTGCTTGGGGAAGATTTTGAAATAAAGGAAGAGCTTCTGGAAAACTTAAGACGGGAATCCGTTTCCAACTGGCGCTCCCGTTCCGGACCGGTGATTGCAAGCGGTATGGCGGAATATAATCCTTCCTCGGACGCCACTTTTTCCGATGTATTCAAGAGGGCGGATCTGCAGATGTACGAGAATAAACGCCTGCTGAAGTCCGGAAGCACATCGTGGAATAATGAAAGGGCGATGGAGGTAGAGATTCCCATTCCGGAGGAAAGAAAGCGCAGGCTGGACGGACTGTACGGCGCGCTCTTTACGATGGCCGGCGAGGGCTATGTTTTTCTGAACGATCTTCAATACGATTATTCCAGATGGTCCATGTCTTTAATTGATGATTTCGGTCTTCAGTCCGAATACATGTATCATGCGGGAAAAATCTGGCAGGATTATGTTCATCCGGACGATCTGCCGTTATACAAGGGAGTAATCGATGCCGTTATCTGCGGAAGCGACGATATGAAATATCTGCGTTATCGCGCACGCAGACCGGACGGGATGTATATCGTGGTTCAGCCGAGGGCTTTTATTTTAAATGACAGTCAGGGAAATCCCGAATACTTCGGAGGAATCATTGTTCCCGTGGAGGAATGAATTCCGGCACGCCGGGTTCTCGGTGAAAATTCAGCTCCTATTATTTCATTGAAGATAAAACGAATTTGAAAGAAAGAGTAAACGTTGCTTTTAAACTTCATCTGCTGATGCTGATTCTGGGCTTCACATGGGGAATGATTGTATCTGCTATTTCTCCGGCGAATGCATCTGGTGAACTCAATCTGGGTCTCGGATTACTTTATAACATGATGTGGATTCCTTTCTTCTGGGGTGTTATGGGAAATTGTGGCGAAAAAAGTGTGAATAGTAACAAAAAGTTTCCTTGTGAACATCCATTCCAACGTAAACTGTGCTATAATTCATTTGGTGACCTCCTTTTGTATGCGGTAATCCCTGTTACCACTTGATTTTTACCAATCTGTAGTATACAGGTAAATCCACGAACCTACAAACTGGAGGTCATTACATATTGTCTAAAATTTGGAATCGGACAGATCTGTCTGATTCTATCCTCTTCAATGGAGTATGATCAGG
>JAEESA010000166.1 GCA_016286115.1 Lachnospiraceae bacterium | reverse complement strand
ATAAGATCAAAGCCGCTATTGTGAATAAGACGCTGGACCTGGGCAGTTATAACAATTCGACTTATGTCAAGCAGCTGAAGACGTATAACTATGCCACGATGCTTCGCAATCCGGAATCGGAAGAGTCGAAAAAGCTTACACATGACTATGAGGATTACAGGAACGCCGACAGCAGAACAAAGGCTGCGGAAACCGCGAAGTTTAACCTCGGCATCTATAATGGGATAAAGGATCTTTCGGATACGGATCTGAAAAACCGGTATTTTGACAAGGACGGCAACTGGGTCGGCGTGGAAAGAGACGAAGAAGGAAAGATCACCAGTATCGGCGGGATATCCGTAGACGACACGGATGCGATCGAAAAAGCCGGCTATAAGATCAGTGGTGACGGGAAGGATCTTGAAGGGATCTATAAGAAAAATCCCGATGGCACTTTTGATAAGACCGAGTGGACGGTATATCAGACCGGAACCAAAAAGAAAGAGGATCAGATTGATGCGCTGACGGGCGTTTACGGCGGAGATGAAGACTCCGCTTATGCAAAGCTGCAGGATGACATCAATACCATGGGCGAGTTCACAAAGAACTATGATGTCGAAACCCTTAAAACCCTCTATGATGAGAGCGGCAGTCCGTTAACAGGCATGGATGCGATCCGGGATGATGCTCTGACCGCGGTTACGGACAAATATGCCGAAAAGGTACAGGCGGCGCTTGACGCCATAAATGGGACCGGAGTATATGCCAATAGCGAGGGCGCGGTCCGCGTGAATGCAGAGGACGCCGAGATCGAGCTGAACGGCGCGACCTTCAAGGGCGCTTCGAACACCTTCAATATTAACGGGCTGACGATCAACGCGATCGCGAAGACCGGCGATGAAGCCATTTCCATCACGACGAACACCGACTCGCAGGCGATCTATGATAAGGTAAAGGATTTCCTGTCGCAGTACAACGATCTGATGAACGAGATGAGCCGGCTTTATAATGCGGCTTCGGCCAAGGGCTATGAGCCCCTGACCACGGAGGAAAAAGCGGCCCTGACCGATACGCAGGTTGAGGAATGGGAGGACAAGGTGAAATCCGCTTTGCTCCGCAGGGACAATACTCTGGACAGCCTCCTCGGCTCCATGTCCTCGTCCATGCAGAACACGTATATGATGGGATACAACGCCAACGGCACATACATTACACTGAATGCCCAGTCCGACGGAAGATACAAGGGAAATGACGGACAGCTTTATACGCTGAAACAGAAAGACAACGGAGTTTATACCTTCCTGGCATCAGACGGAAAGACCGAGATCTCGGCAAAGAATTATTCGTTTGCAACCTTCGGGATCAGGACCCTCGGCATATTGAACGCGGAAGCCAATGAACAGTACGCTTACCATATCGACGGCGACGCCGATGATTCCAGCTCCAACGGAAACGCGGACAAGCTCATGGCAGCCATCAATAAAGACCCGGATTCCGTGATCGGATTTTTGAAGAACGCGTCCAGCAGCCTGTACAATGCCATCAATAAGAAGATGACGTCCACTTCGATGAGATCGGCTTATACGGTTTACAACGATAAGCAGATGGGCAAGGAGTACAGCGACTACAACACCACGATCAAGAAGTGGGAAGACAAGGTCGCGAAGATCGAAGATTCTTATTATAAGAAATTTGCAGCAATGGAAAAGGCTCTGACAACGCTTCAGGGAAATCAGTCTTCACTGAGCGGATTGTTCGGTTGATCAGAAAGGGGATAAAGCAATGCCATTACCGAATGGGTATGCCGTATACAAAAATAACCGGGTGCAGACAGCTTCCCCTGCGGAGCTGACCCTGATGCTCTATGAAGGAGCAGTGAAATTCTGCAATATCGCAATCGAAGCCGTGGATCATCGTGAAGTGGAGAAAGCCCACATCAATATCACGAAAACGATCAACATCATCCAGGAATTCCAGGCTACTCTGAATTATAAATACCCGGTAGCCAAGGACTTCAATAACGTATATGTATATGTAAAAGACCGGCTCGTGGAGGCGAACGTGAAGAAGGACAAGGAGATCCTTGAAGAGGTTTTGGGCCACCTTCGCACGATGCGGGACACATGGAAAGAGGTCATGCGTATAACGAAAAACGGAACGGATACGAAAGCCCGGGGGCCGGCGGTTCCCTCCTAAAGGAGAAAAACTTGAAGGAATATCTGGATGCTCTCGAACGGAGCCTTAGAAAAAAGAAAAGCCTTTTGGATCAGATCCTCGAGAAGAGCCGGGAACAGGCCGCTCTTTTGAAAAATGAGGATCTGGCCCCGGAGGATTTTGACCGGAATGTTGAGGAAAAAGCGGCGCTGATCGAGGAGCTTGTGCAGTGCGACAGCGGTTTCGACCAGGTCTATGAGCGGATCCGCGAAAAGATCAAGAGTGACAAAGCGAAGTACAGGGAAGAGATCGCGGTAATCCAGGATCTGATCCGGGAGGTGACCGCGAGGAGCACATCCATCCAGGCCGAGGAGGCGAGGAACCGAGAGGCGGCGGAACGGAAGTTTTCAACGATCAAACGCCAGATCCGGGAGTCGAATTCTTCGGCGCAGGCGGTGAACCGTTATTATCAGAATATGATGAAAATTAATTACGTGGATCCCCAGTTTCTGGATGACAAACATTGAAAACTGTGATATAATTTTTAGGGAAACACTAGAGTTTCCGCACAAAATTCGGGTACAAAGAAAAAATGTTTACATTTTTTCTTTTTACTATAATGTATCGGAAGTTTCTTCCGATATATGGTATAAGTAAACAAGTTATTGTTACTTGGTGATGAAATCTATTCGGAGCGCGCGGCCGGGCAGAGGAAGTCACAAACAAAACAAACTGTAGCAAGGATGCTACATTAATTTCAAGGAGGAAAAAATTATGGTAGTACAACACAACATGCAGGCATTGAACTCGAACCGTCAGTTAGGTATCACCACTTCTGCACAGGCTAAGTCCACTGAGAAGTTATCTTCTGGTTATAAGATCAACCGTGCCGGTGACGACGCAGCAGGTCTTGCGATTTCTGAAAAGATGCGCAGCCAGATCCGTGGTCTTGACAAGGCTTCGACAAATGCTCAGGACGGTATCTCTCTTATCCAGGTCGCTGAAGGTGCTCTGAACGAGACCCACAGCATCCTGCAGCGTATGAACGAGCTGGCAACGCAGGCGGCCAACGATACGAACACCTCTATCGACCGTAGCAACATCCAGCAGGAAGTTGATCAGCTTACTTCTGAGATCAACAGAATCCGTTCCACCACGCAGTTCAACACCATGAACCTGCTCGATGGATCGTTCTCGGACAAGAACCTTCAGGTTGGTTCTCTTTGCGGACAGAAGATCTCCATCAAGATCGGCAACATGAACGCTTCCACACTCGGCGTCTCCGGACTTCATGTATCGAGTTTCGAAGCTGCCGGTTCCGCAATGTCCAAGATCCAGAACGCTATCGACAAAGTTTCTACGCAGAGAGCTTACCTCGGTGCTATTCAGAACCGTCTGGAACACACAATCGCCAACTTGGATACTGCATCCGAGAACACTCAGGCAGCCGAATCTCGTATCCGCGATACAGATATGGCGAAAGAGATGGTTACCTACAGCAAGAACAATATCCTTGCTCAGGCTGGACAGTCCATGCTGGCTCAGGCAAACCAGAGTACTCAGGGCGTGTTATCCTTGCTCGGCTAATCGTTCTGAAAACGCAGCGCTTACTACCAGAGGGTCCCGGTCAAAAGACCGGGATCCTTTCATTTTTTATGCGCACGCCCGCGTAAGGAAATATTCCGGCTGGCGCCGGACGCGGGCGGCGCGGCGAGTAGGAGGAGAGACCCCTCCTCCTCGATCACGCCCGCGTAAGGAAATATTCCGGCTGGCGCCGGACGCGGAGCGCGCACGAGACACTATTGATGAGTATCGGAGCATGCAGATGAGATTTACTCTGAATGAAGAATATTTTAAGGAAGAAGAGATCAATGGCTTTCTGGTGACGGAAGCCATGAAACGATATTGGGGAGCCACGCTCAGATGCCTTGAGGCTTTTTCGGATATCTGCGAACGCCATGGCTTGAAATGGTGGGTGGACTGGGGATCGCTTCTGGGCGCCTGGCGGCATAAAGGCTTTATCCCCTGGGATGATGATCTTGATCTGGGAATGCTGCGGAAAGACTATCTTCAGTTTGCGGAATATGCAAAAACGGAGCTTCCGCCGGGCTTTCTTGTGGATCTGCATGAGGTGCCGCGGCATAAATACAGCGGATTTGCGGTCGTGACAAATCATGAAGGGACTCTTTTTTCGGAGGACGTGCTGCAAAACTATTGCAACTGCCCCTTTCCGGCGGGTTTTGATCTTTATATCTATGATTATGTGCCGGATGACGAACAGGAAAAGCAAAAGTGGCGGATGCAGGGGATGGTCTATCTTCTGCCCATGGAGCTGATCCGAAATGAGGGGGTTACAAGCCGGCGCGCAAAGGAGGCCCTGAGGGAAGCGGGGTATGCCGGGAGCTATACGGAAGCCGACCGCGGCAAGCTCCTATGGGAACTGAGTGAAAAAGTGGACCGGGTGGCCCGTCCCTATACGGAGCCGACGGAGACGATCGACCGGTACACCTTCCTTGTCCGGGATAATAACGTTCCCTGGTTTAAAACCCGCTATGTGGAGGAGATGCGCGAGGTTCCCTTTGAATCCGCATCCGTTCCGATCCCCGTCGGAACAGATGAACTTCTGCCGATCTATTACGGATCGGATTATCTGAAGCCCCGGATCGGAGCGCAGGGGCATAATTATCCCCTGTTCCGCAGGGACATCATGGAAATGATCCGTTTTCTTGAAAACGGAGGGATCCGGCTTTCAGATCTTCCTCCCCAACTTGCCTATATCCGAAGGGAAGCGGATCTGAGAGAAATACCCTACCAGAAATAAGAGGAGAGAATGTATGAAACGCATCAGCGTCATTGTTCCCGTATACAACGCCATGCCTTATCTTTCGGAGTGCCTCGACAGCCTTCTTAATCAGACATGCCCGGATCTGGAGGTGATCCTTGTCAATGACTCCTCTACGGATGGATCGCCTGAGGTAATGGAAGAATATGTGAAAAAAGCGCCGTCCCGGTTTGTTTTAATGAATACCGAAGTGAACAGGGGCGCCGGCGGGGCCAGAAACTTAGGGCTTTCGAAGGCTTCCGGGAAATATGTGGGTTTCGTGGACAGCGATGACATCATAGAAAAAGAGATGTTCGAAAAGCTGCTGGCGGTGGCGGAATCGGTCCCCGATGGCTATGATATGGTGGAATGCGGCTATTTTGACCAGGAAAGGGATGTGGCCGAGATCTATGTCACGGATGAAATGGTGGGGAAAGTAACGCCGAAGAGCCGCTCGGAGCTGATCGTGTCCGGAGGGTATCTATGGAACCGGATCGTAAAGCGGACGTTTTTCCAAAGACCGGAAGCTGAGTTCCGGGAAAAGTGCATTCTGGAGGATGCAGATATCCTGACCTGGCTGTTTGCCGAGATCGATACGATCGGGCAGTGCAAGGAGATCCTGTACCGGTACATGAACCGCGGCGCCTCCCTTTCCCATCAAAGACTGCCGGAGAGCAGCTATCGCAATCTGACCATGGCCATGAAGGCGGAATACGAGAAGGCCCGAAAGACCGAAAAGTGGCCTGAGATACAGGAAGCCGTGGAATTTGGCCTTCTTCAGATGTATCTTCTTTCGATCAAAACCTGCATGATGATGGTGGAGCAGGGAGGAGAGAAGGAGGAGGCAGAAAGGAAGCTAAAGGAGGTCAGATCGCTGAGGAATTCGATCATCTCCGGCTCCTATGAGAACCGTTTCTTGAAAAAGAGGATGGAAGCCGATGACGTTCTGCTCATGCGCACCTGCGATCAGGATCCAAAGCAGCTGCTGAAAAACCTGAAGGCCGCGCCGAAGGAGTCTGTTGAGGAACGGACGGCGGCGGCCATTGCCGAAGGAAATTACCGGGAGGCGATCCGCCTGGCCTGGGAGGGGATCCAAAATATACCGGACAATTATGAACTCCTTTATGCGGCAGGGATCGCGGAGGAAGAACTCGGACACGGAGAAAACGCCTTTTATCTTTATCAGCTGGCCCTTCTTCTGGCAAAGGAGCAGAAGAAAGCGGAGGATGAGGCAACGATCCGGGAAAGCTTTAACCATCTTTGCGGCTATGCCGACGCGACGGAATACAGGCTCGGAAGAGCGTTTCAGGAGCTTTTGAGCCGTCTCTTTCAATGTAAAGCATACCAGACCGCAAATCTTCTGATCATGAACATCCTCTATCATGAAAACTCCGGGATCTCGAAGCCGGCGCTGACGGAAGAGAACATGCTCTATGCGATGATGCTCGAGATCGTGCTTTGCGAGGAAAGAAGGAAAGGAGCTGTGCGCGCAGCAAAGGAAAATACGGCCCTTTCTTATGGAAATGACCCTGCCCGCTTCAGGGAGGCGTACCGGGAACTGAAATTCATGATCCGAAGGATCTGGTTCGGTTTTCCGGAGGAAAAACAGAAGGAGCTGCTTTCTGTTTTGAAGCGTTATCCGGTTTCGTCAGATATGCTTTCGGTCGTGTCGAAATATGCGGTTCCGCCCGAATACTGGGGCGCGCTCTTTGAACGGCTGGTACAGCTTACGGAAAAGGAGAAGGAGCTCTCAAACGACCTGAACGCGTATCTTAGGTGGATGAAGGACGGCGGCTTCGCCGGAGAGAAGACGCTCTATCTGATGGATACAAGGGAGCCCGAAAGAAAGCCGTATCGGAAGCTCGAGTATACAGAAGATGAAAAGACGGCCTTTGCGGAGAGAAAGGAGGATGAAAAGTCCATCGCCTTTATCTTTCTGACCAATGACGCCCTGTATGCGAAAGAATGTGTGCATTCCATCGACAGGTTAACCGTGCCGGAGGGCTGGAAGACCGAGATCCTGGAGGTGTGGGGCGCGCCCGGAATGGCGGCAGGATATAACTTCGCGGCGCGGAAGACGGATGCCGCGATCCGGATCTTCCTCCATCATGATACGTTCCTGATCGAGAAGGAGCTTTTGCTCTCCCTGACGGATGCATTTAATAAGAAAGAAACCCCCGGGATGATCGGAATCTTCGGCGGTCTCCTCATGGACGAACGGGCGCTTTGGTATAAAAACGACTATAAGGCTTCGGTTTTGAACCTTTATCAGGACGCGGTGCTGACCTTTCTCTTCCCGAAAACGGAGCCGGAGGGACCGGTTCTTACGGACGGGGCCATGCTGGATGGCGTTTTCCTCGCAGAAAACGCGGGCCTGTCGTTTCGCGAGGACCTCTTTGACGGCTGGCATTTCTACGATATCAGCCAGAGCGTGGAGATGCGAA
>JAEESA010000165.1 GCA_016286115.1 Lachnospiraceae bacterium | reverse complement strand
AAGGCGCGGGAAGAAATGCTTGCGCTGGATCTGGCGCTCGTGCCTTATGAGAATGAAAACGGGATGACCGGATACAGGGAAGCGGTGCAAAGGATTGAGAGCGCAGCTTCCATCGGGGTCATGATCGGGCCTGAGGGAGGCTTTGCACCGGAGGAGATCGAAACACTGAGAGAAAAGGCAGCCCTTCTTTCCCTCGGGAAACGGATCCTTCGCACGGATACGGCGGCGATCACGGCGCTGTCCATGGTGATGCTGGCGTTGGAACAGGGAGGGGAGTAAAGGATGGACCATGCGGCTATTGTGGAAAATCTGAAGTATGATTGTGAAAAGCTCTATGAGCCCGAAAATCCGCCCAAAGAGGACGGGCATAAGAACATCCTTGCCGTGATCCCCAACCTTACCATAAACGGGGCACAGACGGTTTTTCACGAGCTGATGCAGCTGATCAAAAAGGAGATGAAGTGTGTATTTTTCATCATAGCGCCTGCGGACGGAGAGTATGCGAAGATATACGCTGAGGAAGGCGATGTGGTATGCGTGCGGAAGTTTACGGTGGCGGACGAGACCATGCGAAAGAATCTGCAGACCTCGTTTGACGCGGTTCTTTTGAATACAGCGCTGGTGTATTCCTATGCGTTTTTTTTCATCAATCTTAAGCTGCCGGTCTTCTGGTGGATCCATGAGAGCGAGGAGCATCTTCGCGCCTGCTGCCCGGACTTTCCGAACCCGAATCTTTTGAGCCCGAATTTTCATATCTACGGCGTGACGGAAAAGGTGGACAAGTCGTTTGTTTCCATCTATGGATACGGCACGGACATCCTTCATATGCCCATAGAAGACAAGAGTGCTTTATATCAGGCTGCTCCGCAGGATAAGGTAACCTTTGTGATCCCGGCGGCGTATATTCCCCTTAAGGGGCAGGACATCCTGCTGTCGGCGATCGCCGCGCTTCCGAGGGACTATCAGGACAGGGCCAGGTTTTGCTTCTGCGGCTATCAGGTGGAGGATATGGAAGAATATTATCTTGGGATCAAGCGCATCATGGATAAGATCCCCTGTGTGGAGGAACTGGGAAAGCTTTCGCGTGAGGAGACCTATCAGCTATATGCAGACTGCGACTGCGTGGTCGCGCCGTCCAGGATCGACTCTACGCCGACCACGATCGTGGAGGGCATGATGTTTGGGAAACTGACGCTGGCGTCGAAGAACTGCGGGATCACAAAGTTCATGCAGGACTGCGTGAACGGTTTCGTTTATGAGACGGAAGAGGAGCTGCGGCAGCGCCTGCTTTTGATCATCAGCGACTGCGAGTCCTTGCGAGCGATCGGAGAGGCCGGAAAGGAAGTGTGGAGAAAGGAATTCTCTCCATGGGCGGTGATCGGGGTTCTTAAGGCGAGCGGGCTGTTTGAGATATAGCACGGACTTGAAAAATGAGGAAACGCGGGGTAAGATGAAACCCATGAAAGAAATATATTTGGATAACGCCGCCACAACGCCGGTGGCGGAGGAAGTGATCGAAGTGATGGAACGGGCGTTCCGTGAGAACTACGGAAATCCTTCTTCTTTGCACAGGAAGGGCATGGAGGCGGAGCGGTCGATCAAAGAAACGGCTGAAATAATAGCGAAGACGTTGCGGTGCGACCCCAAGGAGCTCCTGTTTACTTCGGGCGGGACCGAGAGCAATAACCTTGCGATCCTCGGGGCCGCGGAAGCAAATGCAAGGCATGGAAAGAAGGTTTTGACAACGGCAGTGGAGCACCCGTCGGTTGCGAACGCCGTTAAGGAGCTTGCGGAACGGGGCTTCATGGTCAGGGTCCTGCCGGTGGACGCTAAGGGGCGCGTGTCTTTGGAGGCGCTGGAAGCGGAGGCAGACGAAGAGGCGGTACTCTGTTCCATGATGATGGTGAATAATGAGATCGGAACGATCCAGCCGCTGGAGGAAGCCGCAGAGATCCTTCATAGAAAAGCGCCGCATGCCCTCCTGCATGTGGACGCGGTGCAGGGCTATGGAAAAGTTGCTTTTGATCTTAGAAAGATCCAAGCAGACCTCCTGTCGGTCAGCGGTCACAAGCTGTTCGGGCCGAAGGGCAGCGGCTTTCTTTATGTGAAGGAGAAAACAAAGCTGAAACCGCTTCTTTTCGGCGGCGGGCAGCAGAAAAACCTTCGTTCCGGAACCGAGAACGTGCCGGCCATCCTCGGCCTTGGGAAGGCGGCGGAGCTGGCGTTCGAAGATTTCGCCGGGAAACGGGAACGGCTGTATGCGCTAAGGGAGCGGCTGATCAGCGCGGTCACGGCGATCGACGGAGTCAGCGTGAACGGCGGAACGGACAGAGAAATTGCTGCGCCGCATATCATCAGCGTCAGCACGGAGGATGTAAGGGCGGAGGTGCTCTTGCATGCGCTGGAAGAGGAAGGGATCTATGTTTCGGCCGGCAGCGCATGTTCCTCGCATAAAAAGAACATCAGCGCGACACTGCAGGCGATCGGCTTGAAGAAGAGCCTTTTGGACTGCACGGTGAGGTTTTCCCTGTCCACGCGGACCATGGAGGAAGAAATTGATGCTGCGGCATCTGCGATGAAGAAGCTTGTGCCTGCGTTACGCAGATACACCAGGAGATAGAAGATGAACCAGACTTTTTTGATCAAGTACGCGGAGATCGCGATCAAAGGAAAAAACAGACGGCTATTTGAGGACGCGCTGGTACGGAATATACGCCAGGCCCTGTACGCCGTAGACGGCAATTTTATCGTTCGTAAGGAAAACGGGCGGATCTACGCCTCTGCGGAAGGAGAAGCGGACTATGAGGGCGCTAAAGAGGCTCTGTCCCGGGTGTTCGGGATCAAAGCATTCTGCCCGGTTGCCCTGCTTCCCGATGAGGGATTTGAGAAGCTCGCAGAAGAAGTGGTGCGGCTTGTCGGAGAGACCTGGGGCAAGGATCATGTGACGTTCAAGGTGGACGCGCGGCGCGCCAGAAAGAATTACCCCATGGACTCGATGGAGCTCAACGCGGCGCTCGGAGAAAAGCTTTTGGAAGCGTATCCGAACCTTGCCGTGGATGTGCATGCGCCGCAGAAATGGCTGCATGTGGAGATACGTGAGGAGATCGCGGTGTATTCCGAGGAACTGCCGGGACCGGGCGGGCTTCCGGTCGGAACGAGCGGGCGGGCCTGTCTGCTTTTATCCGGCGGGATCGACAGCCCTGTGGCCGGGTACCTGATCGCAAAACGCGGCGTGAAGCTTTCGGCGGTCTATTTTCACGCGCCGCCGTACACATCGGACCGCGCGAAGCAGAAGGTGGTCGATCTGGCGAAGCTGGTCAGCCGTTATGCAGGGGAGATCAGCCTCCACATCGTGAATTTTACCGATGTCCAGCTTGCGATCTACGATACCTGCCCGCACGACGAACTGACCATTATCATGCGGCGTTACATGATGATCATCGCGGAGCATTTCGCGAAGGAGGATGAATGCCAGGCGCTCATCACGGGTGAGTCCATCGGCCAGGTCGCGAGCCAGACCATGCAGAGCCTTTTCTGCACCGACAACGCGGCGACGCTGCCGGTATTCCGCCCGCTGATCGGTTTTGACAAGCAGGATATCATCGATATATCAGAAAAGATCGGAACCTATGAAACCTCGATCCTGCCCTTTGAGGACTGCTGCACGATCTTTGTCGCAAAGCATCCCGTGACAAAGCCGCGGCTCGACCGGATCCAAAAATCCGAAACCCTTCTTGAGGGGAAGATAGAAGAACTGGTGAAGACGGCGATCGAAACGACGGAGACGATCACGATCGAGTAGGAGGGGGCGGACCTGCTGTAATCGCGCAGAAGGGTACTTACTGCGTGTGCGCGAGCGGCGTTCGGCGAAAGCCGAAATATACCTTGCGCCGCTCTGCGCATAAAAAAAAACCGGGAGCAATCGCTCCCGGCTTGTTTCGAAATCATTCATCGATCAGATAGGGCTTGATGGCGTTCATGATCGCCTCTTCGTCCTGCTCGGTGTGGATCTTTAAGTCAATGGGTTTGGAAAGATCCAGAGAGAAGATCCCCATGATGGACTTGGCGTCGATGACGTATCGTCCGGAGATCAGGTCAAAGTCAAAATCGAATTTCGAGATTTCGTTTACAAAGGATTTTACCTTGTCGATGGAATTCAAGGAAATCTGTACGGTCTTCATGGAAGCACCCCCTTTGGATTTAGTTAGAATAATCGTAGCAAAAAATGTTGGAAAAGTCAATTCTATGAAAGCATCATTCCACACTCTTGGCTGTAAAGTCAATGCATATGAAACCGACGCGATGGAACGTCTCCTTAAAGAGGCGGGCTATGAGATCGTTCCGTTTACGGAAAAAGCGGATGTGGTGGTCATCAACACCTGCACCGTAACGAACACGGCGGACGCGAAATCCCGGCAGATGCTGGGGAAGGCGAGGGCATTAAACCCCGGGGCTGTCATTGTGGCGGCGGGCTGCTTCGTCCAGACCGGAGCGGAAAAACTGAAAAATAATGAGAACTGTGATCTCTTGATCGGAAACGACAGGAAACAGGATCTGCCGGAGCTTTTGGAGGGATTTTTTAAGACCCGTGAGAAGGCCTGCGCGGTGGAGGACATCGGGGAAACGGGGCGAAGCTTTACGGAGACACCGGCAGGGCTGCCCTCGGTGCGGACAAGGGGGTATTTAAAGATCCAGGACGGGTGCGACGAGTTCTGTTCGTACTGCCTTATTCCTTATGCCAGAGGGCGGAGCCGGACGCGGGATGAAGAGAAGATCCTTCATGAGGCTTCCGATATGGTGAAAAAGGGCGTGAGAGAACTCGTACTCACGGGGATCCATGTGTCGTCGTACGGGAAGGAGAATGGGAAAAAGCTTTCGGACCTTTGCCGGGCTTTGGACCGGCTTTCCGGGGAGGGCTTAAAACGGATCCGTTTCAGTTCGCTGGAACCGAGGCTGATCACAAAGGACTTTCTCTCAGCGATGAAAGAACTTTCCACCTTCTGCCCGCATTTTCATCTTTCACTCCAAAGCGGGAGCGACGGGGTGCTGAAGCGGATGAACCGGAAATATACGACCGCGGAATATGAAGAGGCCTGCGCGCTGATCCGGGAGCAGTTTTGCCACCCGGCCATTACGACCGATGTGATCACCGGCTTCCCGGGGGAGACCGAAGAAGAGTTTGCGGAAACGAAGGTGTTTCTTGCGAGGCTTTCGCTTGCAAAGCTCCATGTCTTTCCCTTCAGTGAACGGAAGGGAACGAGGGCCGCGGGGATGGAGGGAAAGCTTCCCGAAGCGGTGAAAAAGAAACGCGCAAAAGACCTGATCGCCTTGTCCGAAATATGCGAAAAGGAATTTGCGTTGTGGTATCTTGGGAAGGAAACGGAAGTCCTTCTGGAGACGAAAGAAAAGAGCGGCTTTATGACGGGTCTGAACCGGGAATATGTGCGGTTTTTATGCGAAGAAGGAATGCCGAATGAGGTCGTTACCGGGACGGTCATTTTGGGACCAAATAAGGGGTCTGACCTTATGGTTGCTAATTTGCAAAAAAGGGAGTAAAATGATAACGAACATATGTATTCCAGAGGTGAATTATGCAGGATTTATCAAACACGCAGTATTTTAAGGTGGAACGGGAACCGGAGATCGAAGTAAAGGACGTTCTGGCACAGGTTTATAAGGCATTGACCGAGAAGGGATATAATCCGGTGAATCAGATCGTGGGTTATATCATGTCCGGCGATCCCACTTACATCACCAGCCATGCCAGCGCGCGCAGCCTGATCATGAAGGTGGATCGCGAAGAACTCGTGGAAGAAGTTCTGGAACAGTATATCAAGACCAATGGCTGGAGCTGAGATCACACTGGGACTGGATTTCGGGGATAAAACCGTTGGAGTGGCCGTGACGGACGGGCTGTTTCTTACCGCGCAGGGGCTGGAGACGATCCATAGAGAGCGTTGGAACAAGTGGAGAAAGACCCTTGCCCGGATCGAGGAGATCTGCAAGAGCCGCGAAGTGAAACGCATTGTCTTAGGGTATCCTCTGGGGCTTGATGGCGTGGAAGGAGAGCGGTGCGAGCGGACGAAGGAGTTTAAGGACGCCCTCGAAAAACGGCTGGATCTGCCGGTGGAGCTCGTTGACGAACGCTTTACGACGAACATGGCAAACCGCCTGATGACGGAAGGCGGTGTCCGCAGCCAGGAGCTTAAGAGCCATGCGGATATGGTCTCGGCGGTGCTGATCCTGGAGTCCTGGATGGAACAACAGAAAAGAGATTAGGTATGGAAAAAATAGCATTTCAGGATCCGGAAACCAATGAGGCGCTGGAGTTTTTTGTGTTGGAAAAACTCATGCTCCAGGGAGTGGAGTATCTCCTGGTGACGGAAGAAGAGGAATCAAAAGACGGGGAAGGCACCGCCTATGTTTTGAAGAAAACAGGGGAGCCCGATCCGGACCAGGAGAGCTATGAATTCGTGGAAGACGACGCCGTGCTGGATGCGGTGGCGCCGCTGTTTTCAGAGCTTCTGGAAGATACGAAAGTGCAGTAGAGGGAGAGAGTTTCGCGTTGCGAAACTTTTTCTTTAGTGGTGAATAATGAAGAATAAAAAAGATAAGCAATCGTTTGAGGGGCCGGTCTTAAAGATCATACCGCTGGGCGGACTCGAAGAGATCGGCATGAACATCACAGCGTTTGAATACGGAGAGAACATCATCGTGGTGGACTGCGGTCTGTCCTTCCCGGAGGACGATATGTTCGGGATCGACCTTGTGATCCCGGATATCACCTACCTCAAGGATAACATGGACAAGATCAAGGGCTTTTTTATCACGCATGCCCATGAGGACCATATCGGCGCGATCCCCTATGTGATGAAGGAGATCAACGCGCCGCTGTATGCGACGAAGCTGACGATGGGGATCATCGAGCATAAGCTGGAGGAGCATAAGCTCCTTTCCAAGGTCAAACGCAAGGTGGTGAAGTACGGCCAGCATATCAACTCCGGCGATTTCCGCGTGGAGTTTATCCGCACGAATCACAGCATTCAGGACGCCGCGGCGCTGGCGATCTATTCCCCTGTGGGGACGGTGGTGCATACCGGTGATTTTAAGGTGGATTATACGCCCGTTTTCGGCGATACGATCGACCTGCAGCGGCTCGGAGAGATCGGAAACAAGGGCGTGCTGGCGTTGATGTGCGACAGCACAAATGCGGAGCGGGACGGCTTTACCCAGTCGGAAAAATCTGTCGGGCGCGCATTGGATGAGATCTTTGCGGATCATAAAAAGAACCGCATCATCATCGCGACCTTTGCGTCCAACGTGGACCGTGTGCAGCAGGTGATCAACTCGGCGCATAAATACGGCCGCAAGGTGGTGGTCGAAGGGCGCTCCATGATCAATATCATCAACATCGCA
>JAEESA010000164.1 GCA_016286115.1 Lachnospiraceae bacterium | reverse complement strand
GAAGAGTATGATGGAACTGTGGTTGATACTATTCCATCATGGCTAGATTTGGAGAAGGTAAATCAGGAAGAATACACCGATATTTGTTTATTGTAAAATAAAAATGTAGAAAGTTGCAGACCAAAAATGTAGGTTGTTGCAAAGCAAAAATGTAGGTGATTGCAACTACATTTTGTAGGTTGTTGCAGAGCTTTCTGAAGCATCCCAGGAAAGGGAGGCGCCAGTAAGACAGGTAGCCCCCGAGTCGGGTGTAAAAGATCCATTGCGGACATACTGATAAATCCATATCCTTGAAGTGTTGTGCTAATCAATACGACAAGGAGGAAAGGAGTATGACATCAATGGATCAGATCCATCGTATCAGAGACCTGTACTATGGGCAAGACAAGTCTCTGTCAGAAATCGCCAGAATTGAAAATCTTGACTGGCGTACAGTCCGCAAGTATGTGGACATGGAGGATTTTAACGAAGCACCTCCACGCCCAGATGAGGAACAGCATCCCTCAAAGCTTGACCAGTTCAAGCCGATCATTGACAAATGGCTCATAGAGGACAAGAAAGCTCCTCGTAAGCAGCGCCATACCGCTAAAAGAGTCCACAAACGTCTCAAGAATGAAGTAGCAGGCTATGACTGCTCATACCGGCTCGTAGCCACCTACGTTGCTGAAAAGAAGAAAGAGCTCCGTCTGAAGCAGAAGGAGGGATATCTTCCTCTCGAGCATCACCCTGGCGAAGCACAGGCTGATTTTGGAGCGGCCGATTTCTACGAGAACGGTACGCTGCACCATGAAGCAAAGTACCTTGTCCTCAGTTTCCCTTACAGCAATGGCGGCTATATCCAGCTGAACTACGGAGAAAATACAGAGTGCCTGCTGGAAGGGCTGGTAGCGATGTTTGAATACATTGGCGGTGTCCCTGCAGAAATCTGGTTTGACAATACCAGAACCATCGTTACTGACATAATAAAAGGTGGCGGCCGCGAAGTTACCGAAAGGTTCCAGAGGTTCTGTGAACACTATCGTTTCAAGCCTGTGTTCATGAATCCCGAGTCCGGCTGGGAGAAGGGAAATGTCGAGAACAAGGTCGGGTATCTCCGCCGCAATGAGCTTGTTCCCGTGCCTCATTTTGATGCACTGTCGGCAAAGAATGAAGAACTTCTCATAGCCTGCGACAGAGACATGGAACGTGAGCATTATGATGACGATGATGACCGTTTTATCTCCGAGCTGTTTGCCGAAGATAAGGCAGCCCTCCTGCCGCTTCCGGCCGTCCCGTTCGATACGTCCCTTTATACGACCGCCAGAACGGATAAATACGGCAAGTTCACCCTCGATGCGGGGAAGCACCGCTATTCAGCCTCTCCCGCCTTCTGTGAAGAAACCGTGCGCCTGCACATCACCTCTGCAGAAGTGACCGTTATGGACAGTGACCTTCACGAGGTTGTCAGACACCGCAGGCTGTATGGCAATGAGCACGAAAGCATGGACTGGATACCTTACCTGCGCTATATATCTCATAAGCCCCGTTCACTGAAAAACAGCGGCATATATGACATGATGCCAGAGTCCATGCGGATGTATATGGACGGATGCGAAAGCAAAGACCGTGGAAGGATTCTCAAGGTTCTCGCCGAACTGACCGAACGAAGCGGCTTTGAAAGTGCTCTGATAACCGTTAACAAGGCTATAGCGCATCAGGCAACGGATCCTGACAGTCTCATGAGCCTTTACCGGCGTACATATATGGATGTTCCGCCCCTTCCGCCGATAGAGCCCTCTGAAGCGATCCCTAAGATGAAGGTCATCATGTTCCCTTCAGATCTTAGTGCTTTGGACGCCATCCTCACGAAAGGAGGTGCGTCTAATGGCTGAACTTAAAGAATCTATCGCACTGTGCTGCAAGCAGCTTAAGATATCGGCAAACTTTGCAGAAAGGGCCATGTCCCAGAAAGGAGAGACAAACCAGGAATACCTATACAACCTTTTGAGCAATGAGGTTACATACAGGACCGAACGGCGCAAGACCAAGCTCCTCAATACTGCCGGATTTCCGAAAATGTATACTCCCGAGCAGTTTAGAACCAATGAGATTGATTTTCCTTCCGGTGTTTCACTTGATTCCCTGCTGGGATTGGAGTTCTACCGTAAGGGAGAAAACCTCATCTTCTATGGCAGTACCGGTACAGGAAAGACCATGCTCTCAACGCTTATAGGGATCGCCGCCTGTAATGAGGATATCCCGGTGAAGTTTTACCGGACAGCAGGCCTTATAAATCTCTTCTCCGAGAGCCAGGCCAAAGGAAGCCTTGCGATGCTGAAAAAGAAGCTTAATGCAGCTCAGATCCTAATATTGGATGAGTTCGGTTATGTACCTTATGACCGCACCGGAGCCCAGTTATTGTTCGATTATCTGTCTGAGATCCATGAGAAGAAATCCGTGATCCTCAACACTAACCTAGAGTTCTCACAGTGGGTGAACGTTCTATATGACGAACGTATGACCACGGCACTTATAGGGCGCCTGACGCATCATGTGGAACTTATACTCTTCCCCGGTGGGAATAACCGTCTCAGGGAATCAAGCATCAATGAAGCGTGGGGCAGGATCAATACTCAGGAGGTTGGTAATCATGGCGAGAAATAAAGTTTTCAATGTACACGATCTATACCCGGCAGACTATTGTTTTGATAGCGAGGCTTTTTACGCAGATCCCGAAGGATATGTGTTTACGCCAGATGACATAGCATACAGCAATGCAATGGAACTCGAACGATACGAGCAGGAGGTTCCCATGACCTACTACGAAAAAACTCTCCTTCGTAAGTGGGTCATGGCTGGCCACAGTCCACGTGAGATGCCGCCTTCAAGGTATCTTTGCCTTACGGGCTCCGAGCCTTATGATTTTCTCGATGTCCACCGTATGGATAAAGAGATACGGAAGGACATGAAGGGCATGAATAAGGCTCAGCAGAAAGCCTACCTCATGGAATACATGGGCTGGACTGATGATGAGTCCTACCCAAAGGTCAGCGATCTTCAGGAACCTACTGAATGGGAAAAAGACCATCCCTTCGAGTAACACAAGTAACTTGATAACTGTATGTCAGCATTGGATGTGCCGGTTCTAACCGGCCGGCACGGTCCTTTGCAATAACCTACAAAATGTAGGTGCAACAACCTGCAAAACCTTTTTGCAACAACCTACATTTTTATTTTGCAACTTTCTGCAAAAAGGGCTTGCAAAAAACAGGCAGGTGTTAGAGACCTCTTGCATTGGCCGCTATTAGACCAGATGAAGTGTCCACCAGTTGCTCATTACTCTGTCTAGCTGACAGTTAATATCCAGCAGACCGTTACGCAGATGCTGCAGGCTTAAGGACATATAGAGTTAAGAAATAAGGTAAAACTGTGGTCCTGGAATAGTATGCATCATAATCCGGAACGGGATACGCTTTTTGTATTGAATACTAATGGATTACAGGAAGAAAAATTTCGGGTGATAAAAAAGGTATTAGAAGATTCTAATGCTGAAGTATTATACTATGAAGAAGCTTTGAAGAAATTGACAAAAGTTACAATGAATAATTGAGTCTAAATGTATCAAAAGGGGAGAAATATTACCCGGCAGACCAGAACGCGGATGGAGAGAGCTTGAATGAACTGTTAGTGACCTCTTACATTGACCACCATTAGATCAGATGAAGTGTCCACCAGTTGCTCATTACTCTGTCTAACTGGCAGTTAATATCCACCGGAGCATAAGCCCCGGCAGATAATAAATGGTTCCATGAAAACTTAATATTTTTCGTCATCGATACCGTCAGTAAGATGTACCATTGAGTCGGTAAACTCCTTGAATTCCAAAGGATCACCACCGTTATAGTAGACGCGCATGTACTCCTGATAAGCCATGTTGTCATAATGGGGCATTTCCAGATTTGACAGCATATCAACGCTCGTAATCCAGGAGTTCTCCGGATCCAGATGCTTGCGCAGCTGGTATCTGGCACGCAGTGTTTCGGCTTTCAGATGCTGCAGGTCGCGGACTAATAAGTCGGTCAGTTCCAGAAAGGAATGGATTAGTTCGCATGTATCACATTCAGGGCATTCATCCCATGCAAGTGGTATTATCATCCTTCACCTCCCAGCATTTCATGCTCTGTAACATAGGTGATGGCATGATCATCGATCAAACGGTGCTGTTGCTGGGATCCATACATGAGCGCTTTATCACAGATCCTGTTTATTACCCTGGGAATTCCTGCGGAGGATCTAAAGATCTCATCAACAGCGCTAACAGTGAATATTTCCTGCTCGCATCCGGCATATTTCATGTGTGACCGAATGTATTGATCCGTCTCTGACCGATCAAGCTTTGGCAATACACAGTTTATATCGATCCTTTGCCGTACGGCAGTATAGCGTTTGAGACGCAGCTTTTCATCCCACAGTTCAGATTGGCCGACAAGGATGAGCGCTAACGGGCTCATGGAGTCAAATCGGTAGTTCAGAAGGAAGCGAAACTCCTCGATGGTTTCCTTTTCCAGCAAATGGGCTTCGTCAAGGACGCAGACGACCTTTTTCCCTTGAATACCGCGGATGGCTTCTATCTCTTTTTGCAGCTGCCGCTTGGCATCACCACGGTAGAACTTTGATTCGATGCCCAGCTGATCGAGCATACCCTTGTAAAACCATCTGGGCGTAAGCTTCGAATCAGACAGATACAGCATGATGTAATCATCTTTTGAAAGGCTGGCAGCAAACTTCCGTATCAGTGTGGATTTTCCGCAGCCGGATTCCGAAGTCACTACTGCGAATAACTGCCGGTCTGCTGTATAAGCGAGGCGCCCCAGAGTTTCTGTCATCGCCCGTGATTCATAAAGCGACTCCGGAGGGATATCTCTGGCAAAGGGAGAATGGGTCATTTCGTAATATTTTCTATACATCTGAACCCACCTCCTTCTTATAGCCGCCGAAGGAAATGGCATCCGCACGATGCTGTCTCGACTCATGATGGCGTTTTTCAAGAGCGTCAAGTAACCGGGAGGTTTCTGGTTCGACCGCCTGCATAGATACTGGAAGCTCGCTCTTTTGCGCACAGTATTTTCCGATCTTCAAAGGATGAGCCTGAAAGGGCTCCATCCCCGGATAACTCACTGTGATGATCTCAGAAGCCATGGGATCATAGGCGATCTCTACGTTAAATCCGATGAGAGAAGGTCTGGTCTCATATTTACGGCCCTGAAAACTGATACATGCTCCTTTATCTACTTTTCGTTTTTCATGGTGCAGGAACGCCTCGTTTACTACAGAAGTATCGATAAAAGTGAGCGGCCGGGTGTCCCGGGTGAACTCCTGATATGGTGTTATGCCGGATGAAGGCACATCCACTCCGAGGCTCCTGTAATATTCGGCAATACCTTTATGCGCTGACTGGTGATAGTATTCATCGAGATATATCGCCCAGTATTTGTTGAGATCCTCCAGGCTATTGATCTTCTTTGCTTTTGCTTCGGCAATGTATTGATCTACTACCTGGTGAAATTTTTCGATCTTTCCCTTCGATTTCCCGCTCTTTATAGGTGCGTGTCTGATCCGAATGGACAATTTCGCAAGAGATATTTTCAGCTGCGTTGCTATATATTGTGTGCCGTTATCAAAATAACACTTATCAAAAGCCCCGTACTTCAGGATGACGTTCCGGAATGTATCTTCTACAATGGCTTCTTCCTGATTATCATAGAAACGGGAGGCCAGAACCATCCTTGAATGATCATCGATGGCCGATGACAGATATGTCCTTACCAGTTTTCCGTCTTTCCCGATAGGAAGATATGGGCCATATTTTATGTCTCCCTGAAGAAGCATCATCCTGTTTGGCATACAGAAGCGCTTTGAAGAGCTTTCCCGCGCTTCTTGGAACGTAGCAAGATGTGAACTCCCAAATCCGGCCTTGTATAGATGCCTCTGCAGAGTAGAACGTTTCAGCACACCAGGAGCCACGCGTCCTTCAAGTTCAAGGATCTCTATAAGGGTTTCCACTGATCTTGTAGGGATCTCCTTACGGAGTTGGATGGCTTCCTGCAACAGCTCCTCAAAATTATCCGGAAGGGTTCCGTTGTTGTGCGACTGGCGGCTTTTGGGCTTTAAGCCTTCGAATCCATCTGACCGATAAGCTTCATCATAACGCTTAATGGTTTTGTCGGACAGATTGTTCTCTGCTGCAATCCGGCGACGCAGCACCAGCTTCTTGTCAGGATCCAGTGATTCGTCCTGCAAAGGCGCTATCAGCTGAAAACGCTGCAGAGCCTGCTCGTCCTGCCATTTTGTGATGAGTTTGTTGTTCCTGTTCATAGTGTTTTCCTCCTTTAGAAGGAGAATACTACTATGGTCTCGGACAACATAATCAAAGTCGGTGAAAATTCAGCATATGTAAAAGGGCTGCAAATAAGCCCCGGCGTTATATATGGTGCGGATGATGGCTTTCAGCCATCCGTCCGGTATGGAACATTTCAGTTTTTCCAGCAAAGAGACACCGGATCTTAGCAGTTCCTCGCTATAATCCAGTTCCCGGTATGCGATAGATTTCAGGTTGCCGTTTATATCGTCTTCATTGAGAAAAATCCAGTATTTCCAATGTTTGACGGACTGCTCCGAAGGACGGTCATCCGATTCCTTTGGATTGAGCCGACCATCTATGGCATCACAGATGGTTCCCTCCTGATAGTGTTTGTATGGCACCAGGAAATCCGGAAGCATACGATGAAGCTTCCGACAACTCATATTCGCACATTTACAACGAGGTATCCGTATCCACTCGGTCTCTCCGCCCTCATAGCGGACAAAGCGCCGGCAATGGTCTCGATACTTCAGGATCCCTTTCCTGCATACAGGACAAAGGAATTCTCTGCCGTCACCTAAAAATATTTTGACCGCTCCTGCAAAAATCTGATACAATGATCATGGTTTTAAACCATGAGTCTCAGAGTGGGCATACGTGCTGGTAGCTGCTCTGGGACTCCCTTTCTTTATCATACGAAAGACAGTATACAGAGCAATCTACGGACATTCAAGGAGATCTTTTTACAGTAGTTTTAACTGGTCAACAACACGTGGGAACGTAAGACCCCGGAACGTGAATCGACTGTTCTGACTGAAGATACAGTTCGATTTATAAATGAATGCCTTGCGGAAGATGCTTGCGAAGGTTTACGCAAGCAGACACATACCGCTAAGCGGATCTTCGACCGCTTGGTCGAGGAAAAGGGCTTTGCCGGAGGTGAATCCACTATCCGTGTCAAAGTGCATGAAATAAAGGGTACAGCACCCAAAGCCTTTATTCATCTCCAGTTCGAACCTGGCGGAGCTATGCAGGTTGACTGGGGCGAGGCTACGACAAAAATCCAATACTTGACGAGAGTGGAAAACCCGTAAAGGAAGAGAAAAAGATTCTGGAATAATTCG
>JAEESA010000163.1 GCA_016286115.1 Lachnospiraceae bacterium | reverse complement strand
CTGGCCTAAATTGATAAAGCAGAAAAAAGAGAGGTGCTTTCGCGCCTCTCTTTATTATTTTAGAGATCATATTCATTGATCAGATAACCGTTTCCGTCTTCCTCGTAATACCCCTCATCAATGAGCTCCGTCTCGTAATTGTTCTTCGTTATAACGATCGGTTTGATGATGTAGGCGTTTGCGACATCGGTCTGATAGGTGCAATCGGCATCCCAGTCCAGATCCGCCGGATAATCGCCGTCCGGCGTTTCTCCGTCAACGATCCCCATGGTGACATCTTCCACTACCTCAATAAAGTAATCCGGATCCTTGAAAACGATCGACTTGATCTTTCCGTCAATAAAATCCTTTAAGATGGCTTCTTCATCCTTTTGTCCCCAGGTAAGGTCCTTATCCCCGGTAACGGACGGGTCATAGGCAACGAACCAGGCTTTCGCGTTCGTTTTCACCGGCTCATGCCCGTAGACAACGATCGGCACCTTCTTCTTCTCAGCCTCGGAAAGGGCCGATGTCAGCGCGGCATCGCTCGAAGGCTGGAGCACAACCACCGAAACCCCGTCCAGCTTATTGGTAATGTTGTCCGAGCTTTCTTTCTTAAATTCGTAGTCAAAATCCTCAAAGTCCTCATACATGTAATCAAGATCATAGGCATAGCCGGCCTGATCCGCAAAGGCGAAGAGGACAGGACCGTCGGAAACGGTCAGGGGCTCGCCGGAAGTCGAACCACTTGATCCGTTCACGGAACCGGAGATGGTCGAAGATCCCGATTCTGTGCTCGTGGTACTGCCGGATCCCGAACCGGTGCCGGAATTCCCCGAACCCGCTTCTGTCGAGGAAGAAGTCTTTTCTTCCGCTTCAGTAGCTTCCGTCGATGCCGTGGTATCGGCAGCCTCGGTTTCTGCTTCCGAAGTCTTTTCCACTGTTTCCGCCGTTGTTTCGGAAGAAGGCCTTTCTCCGTTTGCCTCAACAACCGTATTGGAACCGGCGGGGCGTGTCGCCACCCCGGACACATTCACCTGATGATCATCACCGCAGCCCGCAGTCAGACAGATCAGTCCGGCGGCAAGCATTGCAAACACTCTTTTTTTCATTTTTCTCCTCTTTTCATACCAAATGTTTTCTTTATTAAATGTTTTTCCATTTTACACGATGGGGCTTTTTCCGTCAATAATTATTCCCCCGGAGAAGTTTACGAAGAAAACTTACTCCGGGGGGAAAAATCAAAGAATATTGAGTGTTATGCTTTCGCTCTTGCTTCCTTTACTGAACGTGATGCTGATATTCTGATAGCCGTTCTCCGGCATCCGGGAAAGCTCACCGAGGTGAAGCTTCACCTGGTTTCCTTTTGTAAAACGAAACCCGCGGTTCCTGGTGAAGACGCCGTTGCATGCGCAGATGCTGACATGATCCACGCTCCACCCCTTTTTCCCCTGTACCTCCAGCACCGCATCCTGCTGTTCAAGCAGGCTGAGGTTCGAAACATAGCTGATTTTTTTGAACTTTCCTGCCAGATTTTTCCCGCCTGCCAGGCCGGTGACTTTTACGGTCCTGACCGGGCAGACGTATTTGTAGGAAGGATCGGTCTTGGTGTACTTTTTCACGTTCACAACAGTTTTGTATTCCTTCGTTCCCAAAAGATAACTGATCGTTGTCTTTCCCGGCTTCTTTATGATCAGCCCGATCACGGCCTGGCCCCATTCATAGTCCTCCATGGGGTATTCCGACATGTATTCGTAGTCGATCTCCGCGACATTGCTGTTGCCGCTCTTCACGCTGGACGGATCCAGTCTTGAGGCAAGAGACAGCCCGGAAATATAAAAGGACGCCGTATATTCCCCAAAGTAATAGTAAAACGTCTCCTTCGCCGGCGCGCTGATCTGCGCCTTCACCGGCTCTATGTTAAACACAGACGCGGTAAACGCGATCGAAAGCGCCAGCATCATACACAATAATCTACGCATTTTCTTCATCATCTTCTTCTCCTTTACCTGATCACATACGAAATATCCAATGCCTGCCCCGTAGCCGTGTTGTTCAAAGAGATCACCAGACGCCCGCTATCGGCATTCTCCTCTCCGATCCTGGAAAATTTGGCAAACCGGAATGCGCAGCTGCTGATCGTTTCCCCATCACCCGGTTCACTATACTGGTCATACTGCGTGGCATTGTTTTTCCCGTATGTGTATAGATAAACCGACCGGATCGTCCAGTCGCTCTCCACCGTCACATTCAACTCCGGGCTTTCCGCCGTTTCATATAGCGTAAGCGGCGTCAGATCCGCATTCGGGCCGTCCTTAGTCAGTTCGGTGAAATCCACGCCTCCGTTTATGTTCGTCATGGAAATGCATCGGATCGGATTCGCATACGGTTTTACGTTCACCACTGTCGACCGGATCTCCGTCCCGACATGATAGGTCACGTTGGCCGTACCCTCTCCCTTTACACTGAGACAGATATTGCTGCAGCTTGATGCCGCGTTTTTCTTCAGCAGAGTCTCCACGCGCTCCACATCCACAACATCCTTATTCGACGTCTGTACCGTCGTCACATCCACAAAGGCCTGCGGCGTAACGTTTTTCACCTCGATATACCCAAAGGAGCGCGACGAACCGCCTCCCATCACAAACGTCACCGTTTCCGGCGCCGAAATATTCGTGTCCGCCTTCACCTTCTCCGCCGGCGCTGCCGTCAGGCCAAAGAAAAGGGCAGCCGCGGAAAGACAGACCACGAGCAGCTTCTTTCGTTCTTTCATATTCAGTTTTCCTCCTTAAAATGTGATTTTTCGGGCTCCCTTTCGGGAAAAGATTGATTTGGAAAGTTGGGTAGAAATTACAGAACAAAATAGAATTTTGATCGGTGAAAAGAATTTACCACCCCAAAAAGAGTTTGTCAATCCATTTATTACAATTCACGGCCTCCCAAGGCTGTGAAAAATAACAACCATCTTCAAATTGAGATTGATTTTGCGGAAATGTTCCGTTACAATGAAAAACGACATGAAAAAATGTCGAAAAGGAGAAAAAACATGGAAAACGAGACACGTGTCCGTCGCAGCCCGTCCAGGGCGGACTGTGAAAAAATGATCAAACGGATCTTAAGGACCGAGGTGCTGGAAAAGGGGAGAAACACGCAGTTCCGTAATGCGATGGACTTCATGAATTACTTCGAATCGCTGTACCCTGCCTCTCCGGGCCTTACAAAACAGGTGCAGAGAGCGGTAAAAGCACTGGACATCCCGAAGGATGAGAACGGGTTCTTCATCATCAACAAGACCGGCGCGCAGATGGCCGAAGAGCAGGAGATCCGCGCTCTGGGGGATAAGTTTCATGTGGACGCGGTGGACCTGAGCGGGTGCGAGAGCGTATTCCTCACCGTACCCGAAGCCTGCAGACGGTATCTCTGCCATCTGCTCCTGACCTCCATCACCTTTTCCGAAAAGCTGGTGACGGTCGTGGAAACCGGAAACGGACTGCTGCTCTATACAAAACAGCGTGACAAGCTCATGAGCGCTCTGCAGAACGTGCTGTTTAAAGATCGTTAATTACTTTCTGCGATGATGTTTCCTCATTGAAAAGCCCTTACGACGAATGGAGTGGTAGGGGCTTTTTGAATTTTTCCAACGGTAAAATTTCTGCCGAAGAACATAAAACCGGGAAGAAAACTTGATAATAAGAAAGAGCACGAGCAAAGCAGCCGCTACGATCCCGAGGATGATCAGCACCTTGCCCGGCGTGATCGAGATCACTCTGGCTTCACCGGCTTCGGCATCGCCGTTTCCGTCACTGGTGAGGATCTGCTGCTCCTGCACGGTATGGAATACATAGGGTTCGATGGTCGGATGTAAGGACAGAATATCTGCGGATCCGACGATCCTGTTCGCATAAGAATATTCAATGCGTCCCGCTGTTTCCTCTGTCGCATCTTCCACAACCCTCGGCTCTGTATCCGAAAACTCCGCAGTCAGCGGCAGCACCACGTCATCGCTTGTGGAAAGCTCCACATACGGCGTGCTGTCATTCAATTCTCCGACAGAACCGCTGAAGGCAGAAAAGCGGGTCTCGTTTTCGGCGATGTTCATCAATCCGAAATTCGCAAAACAATACTCAAACAGCGCTTCCGTATCATCCCAATGATGGGGCGCAGAGGAATGCAGAATGACCGTAATCAGCGTCATTCCGTTTTTCTGTGCGTACGTCACCAGCGTGTTGCCGGCAGCCTGGGTAAAGCCGGTCTTACCGCCGACGCAGGGCTCATACAGATGATCCGAACCCTTGTAGTTATTGATCATGATGTTATGATTTTGAAGATATGTGATCTCGCTGTGCTTATTGGTCGGCGGGATCTGGTAGCGGACCGTGCCCGTCATAATGCGGAACGTCTCATTCTGCCAGGCTTCCCGGGCGATCAGCGCCATATCGTACGCCGAAAGGTAATGGTCTTCATCCGGAAGCCCGTGGGGATTGTTGAAATGAGTGTTTGTGCAGCCCAGCTCCTCGGCCTTTTCATTCATCAGATCCACGAAATGCTCATACGTCCCGCCGACATGCTCCGCGATGGCATATGCGCACTCATTAGCCGACTCCAGAAGCATCGCGTACATGCACTGCTCCAGCGTCATCTCCTCCCCGACATCCCGCGCGATTCCGGACCCTTCGGTTTTGTATACCGCATCCTTAGAAAACACGACCGTATCGCTCAGATCCCCGTTTTCCAGCGCGATGATCGCGGTCATGATCTTCGTGATACTCGCAGGATAGCACTGCTCATCGATATTTTTCTGATAAAGGATCGTGCCGGTGCTTTCCTCCATGACGATCGCGTTCGGGGATTCGATCTCAATCCCCTCCGGCCAGAACGCCTCGGCAAAAACCTTCTGCGGACATATCAAGCTCATCAGAAAGAGCGCACACAGCGCCAAACATTTTATCCTTTTCTTCATTTTACCTTAACCGTTCTCTCCTTCGACCAGTTGCTGTAGATCAGCATATCTCCGATCAGCTTAATGCCGCGGACCTGGACCGTATATATCTTTTTTCTTTTCAGCTTCTTAATGGTCAGTTTCGTTCTGGTTGTCTCATAGGTCGTCCAGTCTTCCAACCCGGTCCGGATCCGGACCTCATACGCCACGTTATTGGCACCGGGTGATTTATACCATAACGTGATCTTTTTTTTCTTTGCCTTTATGGAAACAATGGAAGCCGTGGCGCCGGTGGGCTCTGCGAACGACTCATTCTCAGTTACAACTGCTGCCGGAACCTGCGCCGGAACACACGTCCCGAGGATGATAACGGAAAGGACCAACGATATGATTTTTATCAATTTTCTCATGCGCGGCTCCTTTCTGAAAATCAAACTGTCATATAATTATACCATATTGTACTATTTTTCCAACATTTTTTATCAATATCTCGTTGTTCAGGGTCCTGATCCATGCTATATTGAAAATGCAAGCTATTCTCGGAAAGGAAACCACAGCGGTATGCGGCTAAGAAAGGTTCAGGGGGCGGAAGAAAAGATCAGTGAAAGCCCCTTTTGCATAAAAGATCCGGCGGAAAAGAAGGGGCAGTGGCAGGACGTTTTCAAAAACAAGGCGCCGCTCCATCTTGAGATCGGCATGGGGAAAGGGAAGTTTTTGCTGGAAAAGGCCATGAGCCAGCCGAAGATCAACTTTCTCGGGCTGGAACTTCACGAAAGTGTTCTTGTCCGCGGCGTGGAAAAGCAGGAAGAGGCAGAGCTGGACAATCTGCTTTTTCTGCGGGAAAATGCGGAATCCATCGAGGAATTTTTCGAACCCGGAGAGATCGGGCATATCTATCTGAATTTTTCGGATCCCTGGCCGAAGGACCGGCATAAAAAGAGACGGCTGACCGGGGGTGTTTTTCTGGCAAGATATGACCGACTCCTTCCTGCGGGCGGGATCGTGGAATTCAAGACAGATAATAAAGACCTCTTCGATTTTTCTCTGGAAGAGGCGGAGAATTCTCCTTTTCGGGTCGATACCGTCAGCTATGATCTGCACAGCGATCCGGTCCTATCGCAGGGAAATATCATGACGGAATATGAGGAAAGGTTTTCGGCAAAGGGAAATCCCATTTGCTATCTGAGATTAGTGAAAGGCGAATGATATGGAAAAGATAAGTCTTCTGTATCCCGGCGCAAAAAGCCCGGATTATAAGGAACTTCCCGTTTTGACCGCGCACGATCTTTCGCTGGACAAGCTGGCGGAACGTATTTCGCAGGACAAAACAGAGGCGGCGATCATTTATCACTACCTGACACATCTTTCGGCTGATCCAAAGATCGCACAATACCGCTCGGAGATCTTTTCGGATATCCTGGAATTTCCCGAGATCCGTACCTCCATGAAGACGATCCTGGATAAGATCGACTTTCTGCGCCAGTTCGGCAGTTTTCAAAAGCTTACGGACGCCTCCGGCGCCTGGGATCTGGTCCACCGCATGGGTGAGATGGACGATTACATCATGTGCGTGGAAGGGATCTGCGAAACCCTGTCCTCGATCCCGATCCGCTCCGAAGGTCTGAAAAATCTGCTTTCCTACGTCAAAGAACTGCACTCCGAAGCGGGTTTTTCCGAGTTGAAGAAGGATATCGACGCCGTCAAAAAGGAAACCTCGGAGGTGAAAAGCGTTACATTGGGCGTGAACCTGAACGACCGCTTCGAGCCGAGCAGTGTGGGGATCGTCTCCGTCAATTCCCGTTATTTTACAAAATCCAACGTGATCTCCAATCTCAGTGATTTCATGTCGGGAAAGGAAAAGCAGAGTTTTTCCTATCAACCGGCTTCAAATGATGCTTTCAGCCAGTCGCTGCCGAAGGCCTTTCCGTTCACCTCTGTGGCCTTCCTTTCCCCGGAAGATCGCGGAAATGACGTGCTCCGTTCCATGGACCGCGCCATGAGCCATATGATCAGCAAGACCGTGAAAAAACTTAAGGCGGTCATCACTAAGCATGTGGACGTCAGCACCATCTGCCTGACCGGCCTGATCCCCGAATTCATGTATTACATCCGGTTTGCCGAATATCTGGAAGCCCTGCAGAAATCCGGTTTTAAGTTCTGCGTCCCGAAGGTTCTTTACGATCAGGAACGGTCACTCAAAACCGAAGGTCTTTATAACCTGAAGCTGGCAGACGAGATCAACCGCCATCCCGAAGGAAGGACCGCGGCGGATGTGATCGGAAATCCACTGGATTTCACAAACGAGCACAGGATCTATATATTCACCGGCGCCAACCGCGGCGGAAAAACCACGTTTACACAGGCGGTCGGGCTGGCGTTCATCCTGGCACAGGGCGGGATCCATGTGCCGGCGGAGGCCTTTGCCTTTGACCCTGTCGACAACATCTTCACGCATTATCCCGCGGATGAAAACCAGACCATGGATCTGGGGCGGCTCGGAGAGGAGACCAAGCGGTTCCGCGAACTCTATAAAGAATCGACCGAAAAAAGCC